>JAYVLW010000320.1:0-23598 GCA_043759315.1 Myxococcales bacterium | reverse complement strand
CTACAAGCCGTCGATCGCCGATGTGGTCGCGCGCGCCTGCCGGGGCGCCGAGATCACCGCGTTCGTCGACTACGACCGGAAGCTCGGCAACGACGACATGAAGGTCGGGCTCGACGCCGATCGCCGCGTCGCGAAGATGTCGAAGATGCTTCCCGAGTGGGACTGCGGCTACGTCGGCATGACGTTCGTACCCGCCGCCCGCCGCGCCGACTACCTTGCCACCGCGAAGCGGACGCGCGAGGAGCTGGGCGAGGCCACCCACGTCGAGTCGATCCTCGTGAAGCTCGCGGCGCAAGGCACGCCGCCGATCATCGCCGACATCAGCGGCCACGGCTGGCTCGAGATCGACGAGCCGCACGAGCGCGCCCACGCCGACGAGGTCCTGGCGCGCGAGCGCTGGTGGGCGTGACGCTTCCGCCGCATGTGCCGTCCTGATCCACCGTGACCTTTCAAGCCGCCGTCGCGATGCTTGCCCTCGCGAGCTGCCGCGCCTCGCTCGGCCCCGCGTACAGCGCAGGATCGGTCGGCGTGCCCGGCACCATGACCGGCATCGGCGGAAGCGTCGACGTCGAGATCCGCCACCGCTCGGGGTTCGCCGGGGCGCTCACCGCGGACTACGGCGGCTACGTCACCGCCGGCGACGGCGATGGCATTCTGTGGTCGGAGCTCCAGGGTCGCTATCGGATCCCGCTCCACGACGACGCGCGGTACCACGTGTTCGCGACCGGTGGCCTCGGCGCTGGCTACGCGCTCGGCTATCTCGACGCCCCCGTGCTCTCTGCATTCTTCGAGATCGCGGCGGAGCGCGGCTTCGGGCGGTTTCGCATCGGCGCCGCGCTGCGCGAACGACCGGCGTACTTCATCAGCGGTGGCACGCCGTTCGGCGAGCTGCACAACACGCTGTCCCTCGCGCTGACGTTCGGGATCGATTAGCGCCTGTCGAGTACGAAGCAGCTGCGCGCGTAGGGCTGTCGCCAGTCGCGCGCCAGCCGCGAGATGCGGCGCACGTGCGCCACCGCGAACCCGTGGCTCTCGAAGATCGGCAGCCACTCCTGTGCCGAGTAGAAGCCGAAGCCGTGCGTACTCCCGATCTGACGACGGAACTGCTCGCCGTGGCGGCGATTGAAGTAGCGATCGAACGCGTTCTCGGGCGTGTCCTCGAGAACGATCAGCGAGCGGCGCACCACCCGGTGAACCTCGGCGAGGACGCGCGCCTTGTTCTCGTTCGGGACGTGGTGGAGCACGAAGCCGAGGACGGCCACGTCGCACGACTCATCCGCGAACGGCAGAGCGATGCCGTCGTAGAGCGCGAAGTGAGGCGTCGTGCAGCGTCGGCAGTCGACGATGTCGACAGCGTGCACCGGTCCGCTGTGGACGCGCGCGAGCTCCGCGGTGACGTATGCGGCGCCGCAGCCGATGTCGAGGACAGCCTCGTGCGAGCGGAGGTGCGGTTGCACGAGCGACAAGGTGTGTGCGGTCTCCTTGCGCGCGGTTCGCGAGTGAAACGTGGACGGGGCGAGCATGCGTCGATCGTGACCGCCGCGTCCGGGTCGCGACAGTACCCACTCGGGCACCACCCGCTGTAGGCTGTTTGTCCGGGATGTCCGAGCACAAGCGCATGGGCACGAGCGTCAACCGCGGGTTGGCGTGGATCGGCATCGCGAGCTCGCTGGTCGGAATCCTCGATCTCCTCGCGAGCCTGATCATCCTCAACACGTGGGTGAGCAAGGCCGAGTACGGCGTCGCTACCATGTGTATCTGGATCTTCCCGATCCTCGATCAGGCGACCGACCTTGGCCTGTCATCGGCGGTGATCCAGAAGGACGATCACAGCGAGTCGAAGATCTCCACGGTGTTCTGGATCAACCTGAGCACGGCATCGCTCTTGTTCGTGCTGCTGCTCGTGGTCGCGCCGGTCGTCGGCTCGAAGATCGGATACCCGATCGTCGGCTGGATGCTCGTCGTCTACGGGACGAAGCTGCTGTTCCAGAACCTCTACTTCATCCCGATCGCGATGATGAAGCGCGAGCTCCGGTTCAAGGAGCTGTCGGTGATCCGTATCATCGCGAACCTCGCCGAGTTCTTCGGCAAGGTCGGGTTCGCGGCCGCCGGCTTCGGGATCTGGTGTTTCGTACTCGGACCGATGTGCCGCGTGTTCGTCACCGGTGTCGGCGCCCAGCTCCGGCATCCATGGCGGCCCAAGATGATCGTCCGGCTCGCGGAGGCGAAGGAGTACATCACCTTCGGCCTCAAGACCTCGGCCAGCCAGATCCTGTTCTACTTCTACACGAACGTCGATTACCCGATCGTCGGCGCGTTCTTCGGCAGCGAAGCGCTCGGGCTGTACCGCATCGCCTACGACATCGTGCTCGACCCGGTGCGCATCATCTCGGCCGTGATCGTCGACATCGCGTTCCCGGCGTTCGCGAAGCTGCGGCATACCAAGGACAAGCTGGTGGCGCAGTTCGTCTCGTTCACGCGGTTGAACCTGATCACCGTGATGACGTTCTCCGCGATCGTGCTGGTCGCGGCCGACGACGTGATCGCCGTGATCTTCCCCAAGTACGGGGGCGCCGAGCCCGCGATCCGCATCCTGTGCGTCGTCGCGGTCCTGCGCGCGGTGAGCTACGTCGTGCCGCCGCTCCTCGATGGCGTGGGCCGCCCGGAGCGAACGTTCAAGTACACGCTGACGGCCGCGATCGCGCTTCCGCTCTCGTACCTCGGCGGCGCGTGGCTCCTCGGTGGGCAGCTCGGCTTCGTGTCGGTCGCCGTGGCGTGGGCGATCGGGTATCCGATCGCGTTCGCGGTGCTCGTGTTCATGGCCACCGCCACGCTCGAGTGGTCGGTGATGAAGTATCTCCGTTCGATCGCGGGCGTTGCGAGCTGCATGATCGGCGCCGGCATCGTCGCGTTCGGCGCGCATCGTCTGATGGGAGGACTCCCGCCGTGGGCGCGCCTCTCGATCACCTCCGCGGTGGTCGTGCTCGTCACCGGCCTGCTCCTCGCGTACACGCAGGGCATCAGCCTGCGTACCGCGAAGCGCGCGCTGTCCGCGGACTCACCGTCACCGCCGCCGGTGATCGACGATCAGGCCGCGTAGCGCAGCGGCTCGCCGCGCTGTTTGAGCTCGCGCAGCTGGCGCCGCAGCCGGACGTGCTCCGGGAGGATGATCAGCGCCGCCACCAGCACGCCGGCGCCGATGCCGGCGTAGATCACCTCGAACAGGTTCGCGAACGTCAGGCCCCACGCGGCGACGTTGATGAAGTCACGGCGGATCATCCACAGGAACACCACGCCGAGCTTCTGCAGCCACGGCGGTGCCTTCGACGGTGGCTTCTTCCGCGGCTGCAGCGTGGCGCCATCCGGTCCATCGACGATCTCGAGATCGCCCTGGTAGTACTGACTGCCGCCGGACTTCAGCACGACGATGCAGAAGAAGTAGATCGCATAGATCGTGATCAGATAGAGCACCAACCCGACGAGGATCGTCATCAGGATCCACTGCTCGTGGTGATGGAGATACGTGTGGTAGCCGATCGCGCAGAAGAACGTGACGCTCGTGATCTCGTCGATCACCGTGTCGAGCCACGCGCCGAACCACGAGCTGGTCAGCCGGAGCCGCGACAGCTCGCCATCGACGCCATCGATCACGCACGACATGAACACGCAGAACGCGCCCCAGATCAGCGCCGTCTGACTCGGTTGCGCGACCAGGTAGCAGCCGAACAAGCCCAGCACGCCGACGAAGTACGAGACCTGGTTCGGCGTGATCGGCGTCGGCAGCAGGAGCTGCGTCATCGGCTTCGACAGCGGCCGGTAGATGTACGTCGAGATCGGGCTGTCCTCCGCCGGCTTCGCGAGCACGCGCAGGAGATACTTCCGCGCCGCGGTGCGCTCTTGCTTGGTCGTCGCGCGGTGCCTCGCGATCGCGCCGTGCTCGATCCGAGTCGCATCCGGGCCCCATGCGCGAGCGAGCGCCTGGTCACCCGTCGCAGGATTCTCCGAGAGCGTCGCGATCACATCACGCGCATCTCCGATCGTGTACAGCGCGCCCGCGTAGTCCCCGTCGGGACCGACCGCGATCCGTCGCCGACCGCTGCCATCGATCAGCGGCTTGACCAGCGGTGGGTGCGTGATCTGATCGCCGGCGCGGATGATCAGCAGGCCGGCATCGCCGCGCTCCGCGTTCCAGGCGGGCAGGGCGGCGAGGTCGCCAGTGTTCTCGATCACGAACACGCGCCGAGCGCCGACCCGACCGGCCACGCGCTTGCCGCGCTCGACCAGCGTCAACCCGAGCAGGACCGTGTGGCGGTGAGGAGAGTCGGCGACGATGATCGCATCGAACGCCGGGACAGCATCAGGCACGGCGCAGCAGCTCCTCGGCGCGGCGTAGATCCTCGACGTTGTCGATCTCGATGACCTTGCAGTCGTGGACATCGACCATCGACAGCGCGAGCTTGCCGGCGGCGGCGAGCCGGTTGTACGCGTACTCGTAGTACTCGTGTGTCAGGTTCTCGGCGGGGAACCGCGCGAGATCCTCGAACACGAGCGCCGAGACCTTGGCCGAGACCTTGGAGATCCCGACGGACTCACCCACACAGCGCGCTGGATCGAGCTTCTTCGACAGCTCCGTGACCCGGTTCGTCCCGGGTTGGGCGACCGCCTTCATCATCTCCTCGTCGAGATCGGGGCGGCAGTCCACCGCCAGCACGATGTCGCCCTCCGCGGCGACCAGGCGGGGCAGCAGCTTCTCGTCGAGGATCGTATCGCCATCGAGTTGCAGGAAGTCGTGTCCGCTGACCACGGGTTCGGCGACCTTCAGCGAGTAGAAGTTGTTCCACGGCTCGTACTGCTCGTTGATCACGATCGTGGCGCCGGTGCCGGCCAGCGCTTCGCGTAGCCGGTCGATCCGGTAGCCACCCACCACGACGACATCCGCGCCGGTGATGCCGGCCTGCGCAAGTCGCTCGAGCTGACGCATCAAGAACGAGCGGCCCTGCACCTCGACCAGCACCTTCGGCCGATCGTTGGTGAGGGGAGCTAAGCGCGAGCCGATACCGGCAGCGAGGATCACCGCTTTCATGTGGCCGCGGACCATACGCCTGCAAGAACCCCGTCAACAAGCACGCGTCCTGATGCGGCGGATCGGCCACCGCGCTGCTACGCCGTTGTCAAACCACCGACACAAAGTGGTGAAGACCTGACGATTTTCCAGCCAAGTACCAGAGATCCTGCGCGGTTCGGTTGTTGCAAGAGCGCCGCGGTCTATGGTCTCGCACGCTGTCGTGCTCGCTAACCGGCTCGCGCTCGAGTCGGGAAACCAGCTGTCGGCTGGTGCGGTCGCCCGGATCCGGAAGACGTTGGAAGGGCTGGTCGAGCTGGGCGTGACCGAGGTAGCGGTCGTCGATGGGAGGCACGCGGACGAGCTTCGCATGCGCCTGGCCCTGCACGAGCTACCGAGCCTGCGCGTTGCCGTGCTCGCAAATCTATCCTGGAAGAACCTCTCCGGCTCGGCGGTCCTGGCCGGCCGAACGTGGATCGAGAACGGCTCGCCATGCCTCGTCGTGCGCGGCGATCGCCCGCTCGACACGCAGACGTTGCGTGCGCTCGTGCAAGTCGGCGTCGACCACCCGGGAATCGATGCGGCGATCGTCGTCGCGACCACCGGCGCCTCGGAGCCCGGCACGGAGGTGCACGTCAAGCTCGTGGGCCAGCCCGATGACCTGCCCGAAGGCGAGGTCGGCACCGTCCTGGCGCTCGGTGAGGATCTCGAGGAGAGCGACGGCGTGTTCACGGGCCACGCCCTGGTGTCGACCTCGATCCTCGCGGAGCTCGAGAAGCTCCCGAACCCCACGTTCGAGCACGGGCTCTTCGAGCTCGCGCGCTCCGGCCGCGTCGTCGGTCTGCGCAGCCACGTCTGGGCGTGGGCCGCGCGCCGCCCGATCGACGTCGAGGAGAAGATCAGCGCACTCCTCGAGACGAAGAAGCACGGCCGCTACATGCTGCTCAACCCGGGACCGGTGAACACCACCGCGACGGTCAAGAGCGCACTCGTCCACCACGACGTCTGCCACCGCGACGCGATCTTCTCCGAGCTGATGGTCTCGCTGACCGGCAAGCTCCGCCGGATCTACCGCGGCACGCCGCAGCACACGGTCGTCGCGATCACCGGCAGCGGTACCGCGGCGATGGAGTCGGCGCTGGTCTCGACCGTCCCGCCCGACAAGAAGATCCTGATCGTCGACAACGGTGCTTTCGGGGCCCGGCTCGTCGAGGTCGCCACGGTTCACGAGATGGACATCGTCCACCTTCGCTACGGCTGGGGCGAAGAAGTCATCGCCGCCGACGTCGCGGCCACGCTCGCGCAGTACCCCGACATCGCCGTCGTCGCGATGATCCATCACGAGACCTCGGTCGGCCTGCTCAACCCGGTCCGCGAGATCGGTGCCATGTGCAAGGACCACGGCGCGCTGCTCATCGTCGACGCGGTCAGCTCCCTGGGCGCCGAGGACATCGACGTCGTCCGCGACAACATCGACATCTGCTACGGCAGCGCCAACAAGTGCCTGCACGCTGTCAGCGGCGCCTCGTTCATGTGCGTCGCGCCGCGTGTGTGGGACCGCATCGCCGGTCTCAAGCCGAGGAGCTACTACCTCGATCTCCGCCGCTATCGCCGCTACATGGACGAGCTGGCGCAGACGCCGTTCACCCCGGCTGTCTCCGTGTACTTCGCGCTCGACGCCGCGTGCTCCGAGTTCCTCGCGGACGGTCACGCCGCGCGGTTCGCGATGTACCAGAGTCGCAACGCGGAGCTCCGCCGCGGCCTCGCCGCGCTCGGTATGCCGTCGTTCACCCAGCACGGCATCGAGTCTCATTCGATCGTCACCTGCAAGCTCCCCGATGGCGTCGGGTTCGAGCCGCTCTACGATGCCGTCAAGGCGCGCGGCATCATCGTCTACGGCTGCAAGGGCGCCCTCGCGGACCGCTTCATGCAGATCGCCAACATGGGCCACCTCGGCGACGACAGCATCGCTCAGTTCCTGACCGTTCTGTCGGAAGAGATCGCACGCCTCCGGGCGCCTGTGGCGTCCATGGACCTCGGGCGCGACCTCTCGGCGGACGTCGCCGAGCGGCGCCGTGCCGGCTGACCTCGAGTCGATGCACGCACCGGCGCTGGCGGCTCGCCCCGCGGTCGATCGCGCTGGCCGCGAGCGGCTCCGTCGGATCCGTAACATCCAGAGCAGCGAGTTCTACTCGCGGCTGGTGATGCGTCCGCTGTCGATCCTGATGATGCTCGCGGTCGCCGACTGGAAGTGGCTGACCCCGAACTTCGTGACCAGCGCGGCGACCATCGCGAAGCTCTCCGGCGCGATCTTCTTGTTCACGGACCACCAGGCGTACCTGTGGCCCACGCTGCTCCTGCTCCAGGTCGGCTGCTTGCTCGATCACCTCGATGGCACGCTCGCGCGTTACCGCCAGACGGGGAGCGCGTTCGGCGCGTTCTACGACAAGGTCAGCGACGCCGTGACCTGGATCGTGATCAGCGGCGCCGTCGGCTGGGCCGCGTACAAGGACACCGGCGACATCCGCATGCCGATGCTCGCGATGGCCGCGGCGTACGCGCTGCTCGTCCTCGGCTACATGAAGTGGATCGTGATGGCAGCGAACAAGCGCTCGCCCGCCACGCCGGCCGTCGATCCGCCGACGCGCACGCCGATGCAGTGGGTGCAGTGGTTCGGCTCGTCGCTGCTGCGTGCCTTCCTGTTCGAGGAGATCGATCTGTTCTTCTGGATCGGCGTCGGCCTCGTCGTGGGTCGCATGGACCTCCTCGTCTGGGCCCTGGCGATCTCCCAGGGCGCGCAGCTCATGATCATGATGATCAAGCGCGGTCTTCAGATGCGGACGATCGACGCGTCACGATGACGTGCGCGACCGCCAGCCCGAAGTAGCCCACGGCGACGATCACGCCGTGGATCAGGCCGACCACCGGCACGCCGGCCGCGCAGGTGATCGTCCACACGAGGATGTAGGCGTCGCGGCGGCCGAGGGCACGGCCGATGCCGCTGACCGACGTGCCGGTCTCGAACCTCTCGGCCAGCTCCTCGCCCGCGGTATCGAAGAACCACTTGAACGCCATGATGTCGCCCGGCTTGCCGCGGCGCGCGACATCGATGTGGATCATCAGCGCGGTCAAGGACTTCGCGATCGCCGCCCCCACGCCGATCGGCAACCAGATGCCGCCGATGCCGACGCCGAGCATCGCGATCATCAGATTATCGATCAGGTCATCGGACGTGTTGTCGAGCCACATGCCGAACTTGCTCGAGAGGTAGCGCAGGCGCGCGACCTCCCCGTCGCACGAATCGAGCACGGCCTGGACGAACATCAGCCCACCCGCGATCGCGAAGCCCGTGCGCGTGCCGACCGCGGCGAACGCGCAGGCGACGAGACCCACGAGCACGTTGGTCCACGTGATCTGGTTCGGCGTCACCCCTGTGCGGCAGAACAGCGACGACATTGGCAGCGAGAAGCCTCGGATCACGAACCTGTCGCCGAGCCCGTCGTAGGCCCGCCGGCAGGTCTGGAGCAGGGCGCGGCTCGCGCGCTTGCGGCTCGGCTCGTCGGAGATCTGGACCCCCGCGATGACGTCGCCGGGGATCGAGCGCGCGGCGGGCACGTCGGCGGCGCCCGGGACGGTCTCGACCGCGAGCGGCAGGGCAGGGAACGCGGGCAGAGCGTCGCCGCGAACGACCGCGCGCGCGGCACCTGCTGCCGCGGCCTGGCGGAGCACGCGCTCGGCCACGGTCATGCCGCAGACGCGCATCCCCGCCACGCCGGGCGCGCCGGCGTAGTCGACGAAGACGGTGTCGCCAGCGGACATCGTCAAGACGTATAGCAAGGAGTTCGCCGAGCTTGCGAGGCGGCAAGTGACCGCCGAGCTTGCGAGGCGGCAAGTGACGCGCCGAGCTTGCCGGGTGGTGCCCGAGAGGTGCGTGGCGACGCGCGGGACGCGTGTTAGGTTCCCGAGAAATGGAGTACCCGGCCGAGCTGCAGATCGCCGAGCGCGCGGCGCGCGCGGCCGGCGCAGTCATCCGGGTGCACTACCAGCGCGGCGGGATCGCGGTCGACACCAAGGCGGATGACTCGCCGGTGACCCAGGCAGATCGCGACGCGAACACCGCGATCCTCGAGATCCTGACCACGGCCTTCCCGGCCGATGCGCTGCTCTCTGAAGAGACGCCGGATACCGACGCGCGGCTGACGTCGCGACGCGTGTGGATCATCGACCCTCTCGACGGGACGAAGGACTTCGTCCAGCGGAGCGGCGAGTTCGCGGTCCACGTCGGCCTGGCGGTCGATGGCGTGCCGGTGGTGGGAGCGGTCGATCTCCCGATGGCCGGCGTCACGTACGTCGCTTCGCGCGGGCATGGCGCCTGGCGGGTCTCGGGCGAGCGGCGCACGCGCGTGCACGTCGGCACAACCGCGGAGCTTCCCTCGCTGCGCGTCGGCACCAGCCGCGCGTATCCGAGCGCCGCGCTCGTGCAGTTTCTCGACGAGCAGCGCATCGCGAGCCGGATCGCGATGGGAGCATCGACGAAGCTCGTCGCGGTCGCCGCGGGCGAGCTCGACGCCGTGATCAACCTCGGCTCCGGCGAGTGCGAGTGGGACACCTGCGCGCCCGAGATCATCGTGCGCGAGGCGGGCGGCGCGTACACCGATGCAGCCGGAGCGGCGTTCCGCTACAACCTCCCCGATCCGAAGCACCACCGCGGCAGCATCTGCTCGAACGGCGCGTGCCACGCGGCGCTGGTGGCCGCGCTGTCCCCGTACGTGCCAGCATGAAGTTCATCCTCACCATCGACGGCATCGACGGCAGCGGCAAGTCCACGTTCTGCCGCCGGCTCCACGAGGTGCTGACCGCCGGTGGGATCTCCGCGATCCCGATCCGGGTCGACGACTTCCGACGCTCCATCGCCTGGGACCTGGCGCCTGTCGAGGCCACCGCCTATTACGACGCGTACTACGATCTCGCCGCGTGCGATGGTGTGCTCCGCGCGTTCCTCGCCGGCGAGCGCTCCGCCGAGATCCCGATCTACGACATCCCGACGGAGCGGCGCACCGGCACCCGGCCGATCGTGTTCGAGGGCGCGACCGTCGCGGTGATCGAGGGCGTGTTCCCGCTCCGCATGCCCACCATCGGGCAGGGCGCGCTGATCTACCTCGAGACCACCGAGGCCGAGGCGCGTCGCCGCATCCTGTCCCGGGACCTCGGGAAGGGGCGAACTCGGGCAGAGATCGAGCGCCGGATCGACCGCCGCTACTTCCCATCGCAGCGGATCTACCGCGAGCAGTTCTCCCCGCAGGATCGAGCCGCGGTCATCGTCGACAACGAGCGACCGGTGGAGCCCCGCGGGATCAAGCGGGATCTTGGTGGCCTGCCCCCACAGCTCCAGCAGATCCTCGCGGCGTTTCTGCCATCTCCTGACGACCGTTGAAGATTCACCGGTCCACGGGTACCCGGTTGTACCCTTCTTCGCCGCTTGAAACCCGACGAAGCTCGGTGCAAGGTCCCTCGTTCTCAAGCGCTCGCACAGAGCAAACCCCCACGGAGTTTCGATCATGGCTCTCAAGAAAGGCGTCGACGTCAAGCCCGCAAGCGGCAAGCTGGGCATCCTCATGCCGGGCATGGGCGCGGTGGCCACGACATTCATCGCCGGCGTCATCGCGATTCGCAAGGGTATCGGTCAGCCGGTCGGCTCGCTGACGCAGCTCGGGCACATCCGCCTCGGCAAGCGCACCGATGGCAACTCGCCCGCGATCAAGGACTACGTCTCGCTCGCGAAGCTCGACGACATCGTGTTCGGCGGCTGGGACATCTTCCCGGAGAACGTGTACCAGGCCGCGATCAAGGCCGGCGTCCTCGACAAGCACGAGCACCTCGAGCCGATCAAGGCGGAGCTCGAAGCCATCAAGCCGATGACCGCGGTGTTCGAGCAGGCGTACGTCAAGAAGCTCAACGGGCCCAACGTCAAGAAGGGCACGTCGAAGATGCACCTCGCCCAGCAGTTGATGGAGGACATCAAGCAGTTCAAGGCGACCAACGGCTGCGATCGCCTGATCGCGGTGTGGTGCGGCTCGACCGAGGTCTACCGCACGCCGACCGACGTTCACTCGTCGCTCGCGAAGTTCGAGGCGGGTCTCGAGTCCTCCAGCGACGAGATCGCGCCGTCGCAGATCTACGCGTACGCGTGCCTCAAGATGGGGGTCCCGTACGCGAACGGCGCGCCGAACCTGTCGCTCGAGACCGCGGCGTTGATGGAGCTCGCGCGCAAGCAGGGCCTTCCCGTCACGGGCAAGGACTTCAAGACCGGCCAGACGCTGCTCAAGACGGTGCTCGCGCCCATGTTCAAGGCGCGCATGCTCGGCCTCAAGGGCTGGTACTCGACGAACATCCTCGGCAACCGCGATGGCGAGGTGCTCGACGACCCCGAGTCGTTCAAGAGCAAGGAGGTCTCCAAGCTTGGTGTGATCGACCACATCCTGCAGCCGGAGCTCTACCCGGAGCTCTACGGCGACGTCAGCCACGTCGTCCGCATCAACTACTACCCGCCGCGCGGCGACAACAAAGAGGGCTGGGACAACATCGATATCTTCGGGTGGCTCGGCTACCCGATGCAGATCAAGGTCAACTTCCTGTGCCGCGACTCGATCCTGGCGGCACCGATCGTCCTCGATCTCGCGCTGTTCCTCGACTTCGCGCAGCGCGCGGGCATGAGCGGCGTCCAGGAGTGGCTCAGCTTCTACTGGAAGAGCCCGATGACGCCCGAGGGGCTGTATCCGGAGCACGATCTGTTCATCCAGCTCATGAAGCTGAAGAACACACTCCGCTACACGAAGGGTGACGAGCTGATCACGCATCTCGGCGCCGAGTACTATGACTGAGTGATGCCATGCTGCTCGGTATCGACCAAGGCACGACCGGCACGCGGGCGGTCCTGGTCGACGAGCGGCTGACCATTCGTGCGTCGGCCTATGCGGCGCACGCCCAGCACACGCCTCACCCCGGTTGGGTCGAGCACGACGCCGAAGAGCTGTGGTCGAACACGCAACGCGTGATCGCCGAGGTCCTCGCCGGCGGTGTGCGGCCCACCGCGGTCGCGATCGCGAACCAGGGCGAGACCGTGATGTTGTGGGATGCCCGGACCGGGAAGCCGGTGCAGCGCGCGCTGGTGTGGAGCGACACCCGTACCGAGGGGATGTTGCCGGCCTTCACGCTGCACGAGCGCGCGAT
Source organism: Myxococcales bacterium (assembly GCA_043759315.1). Taxonomy (GTDB): domain Bacteria; phylum Myxococcota_A; class Polyangia; order Haliangiales; family Haliangiaceae; genus JABFXX01. Next base: position 11,306 of record JAYVLW010000320.1, on the reverse strand, counting down.
CCGCGACGCCACCGGGCTGCAGGTGTCCTCCTACTTCTCGGCCACCAAGCTGAAGTGGCTCCTCGACGAGAACCGTGGTGCCCGGGACCTCGCCTCGAAGGGGTACCTGCGCGCCGGCACGATCGATACATGGCTCATCGATCGGCTGACCCAGGGCGAGGTGTTCGCGACCGACGCCTCCACCGCCGCGCGCACGCTGCTCTCCGAGATCGACGGCTGTACGTGGCACCAGCCGTTGCTCGACACGTTCGCGATCCCGCGCGGCATCCTCGCCGAGATCCGCGACAGCGATGGTGGGTTCGGGGCGTGCCTCGGCGGTGCGCTCGACGGTGTCCCGATTGCCGCGAGCATCGTCGATCAGCCCGCGGCGCTGCTCGGGCAGGGCTGCGTGGATCGCGGGGACGTCAAGGCCACGTTCGGCACCGGCTGCTTCGTCTATGCGAACAGCGGTACCGAGCGGCCGCGCGGGCAAGGCACGTTCGCCACCGTGGCGTGGCGCCGCGGCGGCGAGACCACCTATGCCCTCGACGGCGGAGTGCTCTCGGTCGGCTCTGCGATCGACTGGGCAGGCGCGCTCGGACTTCCGGTCGATGATGCAGCGCTCGCCACCGGCGGCGAGCCGCGCGCGATCGAGGTCGGCTCGCCGAAGCTGCTGCGCGACGCCCCTGTGTTCGTCCCCGCGCTCTCCGGGCTCGGCGCCCCACACTTCGATCGCGGCGCGCGTGGCGCCTGGCTCGGTCTGACCACCGGGACCACCCGGGCCGACCTCGTCGGTGCGATCGCGGAGGGGCTCGCGTGTCGCGTGGTCGAGGTAGTCCGCGCGATCGAGGAGGATGCCGGGGTGACCGTGGGCACGCTCCGCGCCGACGGCGGGCTCGCCCGCTCGGCGCCGCTGATGCAGCGCGTGGCGGATCTCCTCGGCGCTCGGGTCGCGGTCGCCGCGGAGGAGGAGGCAACGGTGGTCGGCGCGTGCGCACTCGTCGCGCTGCGCGATGGAACGGTGAGTCTCGATGACCTCCGCCAGCGGCGTGCGCGTAGTCAGGCGCACTACCAGCCGCGGATCAGCGCCGACGAACGCGGCGCGCGGATGGCCCGGTTCGGACGGGCGCTGTTGCTCGCCCGGCAGTGGCGCTGACCCGCGCGGAAAGGTATATCGCCGCCGTGCCACGTCCGACAGCCGAGCGCTTCGCCTCGTGGCTCGACAGGAACCGGGTCGGCATCATCGTGCTGTCGGTGCTGATCGCGCTGCTCGGCGGGTATCTCGCGAGCAAGATGTCGATCAAGAGCGATCTGACGAACCTGCTCCCTCGGTCGAAACGCTCGGTCAAAGATCTCGTCGCGATCCAGAAACGCGCGCAATCGTTCGGCACCGTGCACGTCGTGATCGAAGCTGCTGCCTCCCCCGACGGCGTCGCGAAGCGCGCGCGCGCGGGCGAGTTGCTCGCCGCGAAGCTGTCGAAGCTCGACCCCGCGCTGGTCTCGCAGCTCGTCGTCGATGACGGGCCGCTCCGCCGCTATGCGTGGGCGCACCGGTTTCTGTTCGCGGACCTCGCGGATCTTCAGGCCGCGAAGCAGGCGCTCGAGGACCGGATCGACAAGGCGAAGCGCGACGCGAACCCCTTGTTCATCCCGCTCGATGACGACGACACGAAGGCGGATCCAAACGCGCCCGACAAGCTCGGCGAGCTGCAGAAGAAGCTGAAGGACGCCGAGGAGGCCGCCGCGCATCCGCCGCTCCGCGTCTCGAAGGACGGCGCCCTCCAGCTGCTGTCGGTGCAGACCACGTTCTCCGGATCGGATCCGCACCGCGCCCGCCGGCTGCTCGGCTCGATCGAGCGCGCGATCGACGAGGTCCGCGCCGAGGTCGGCCCGGGCGTCGAGTTCGGGTTGACTGGAAACATCACGTTCTCGATGCACGAGCACGACTCGGTCCTCGAGGGCATGACGCTGTCCGTGATCATCACGGTGGTCCTGTGCGCGATCGGCCTCTTGCTCTACTACCGGTCCGGCAAGGTGGTGCTCGCGATGCTGTGGGCGCTGTCTGTAGGCGTCGCCGCGACGTTCGCCACGGCGTGGGCGATGGTCGGTCACCTCAACGTGATGACCGCGTTCCTGTTCGCGATCGTCGTCGGCAACGGGATCAACGCGGGGCTGGTCCTCGTGGCCCGGTTCCAGGAGGAGCTGCGGTCGCCGGCAGCCGGTGGTGCGGAGCGACCCGATGCAAGCGCCGCGATGACCCGGGCGATCGGCGGCGCGATGCGCGGCACGCTCGCGGCCACCGCCACGGCGGGCGTCGCGTACACGTCGCTGCTGATCACCGACTTCCGCGGATTTCGGCAGTTCGGCGCGATCGCCGGCGTCGGCATGACCCTGACGTGGTTGACGACGTTCACCGTGCTGCCGGCGATCCTGTTCGTGTTCGCGCGCAGGGGGTGGCTGAGGCCGAGCAAGCCGCCCTCGCTCGGCGCCGTGCTGTCGCAGCTCCTTCCGGTGCGCCACCTGAAGCTCGTGATGGGCCTGGCCGGCGTGGCCACGCTGGTCGGCCTCATCATCACGATCCGGTTCATCTCCAACGATCCGTTCACCCACGACTGGCGGGACCTGCAGTCGTCGACGACCGCGATCAACGAAGCGCGCGCCGTGGAGAAGCGGATGTCCGACGCCCTCGACACGAAGAGCATGCTGTCGGGGCAGGCCTACCAGCTCGCGATCGCCGTCGACGATCGCGCGCAGGTCAAGCCGCTCGTCGACAAGCTGCGCGCCGACGACGCGAAGCGCCCACCGGACCAGCGCTGGATGCGCGACGTCCGCTCGATCGATGATCTGCTGCCCCCGCAACAGCACGAGAAGGTCGAGGTCCTCGCAGAGATCACGAGGCTGCTCGACGACCCGAAGCTGCAGGCGAGCCTGTCCGATCAGGAGCGCGCGGACCTCGACAAGGTTCGGCCCACGCCCGGGGACCTCGCGCCCGTGCTCGACAAGGATGTCCCGCGCGAGCTGGCATGGCCGTTCATCGAGAAGGACGGGACGATCGGCCGGCTGATCGTCGTGCGCGGTGCGAAGCGGTTCAACTCGTTCAACGTCGACCACCGGCTCGAGTTCGCGCGCGAGGTCAATCACCTCGATCTCCCACCGAGCGCGGTCGTGGCCGGCGAGGCCATGGTGGTGGCCGACATCATCCTCACGATGGAGGCCGATGCGCCGAACATGATCCTGTTCGCGATCGCCGGCTCGATCCTCGCGGTGTTCGTCGTGCTCGGGGTGCGGCGCCACGGCCTCGTCACGCTCGCGTGTGGCATGGCCGGCGTGGTCGTGATGATCGCGGCGTGCTCGCTGGTCGGCCTCAAGGTCCACTTCCTGGATCTGATCGCGCTGCCGATCACCATCGGCATCGGCATCGACTACGCGGTCAACATCGCCGCGCGCGATCGCCAGGATGGAGCGCGCGGACCGCAGCACCTGCTGCGCACGATCGGCGGCACGGTCCTTCTGTGCTCGTTCACCACCTCCGTGGGCTACAGCACGCTGATGCTGTCGGCGAATGGCGGGATCCGCGCATTTGGGGAAGCGGCGCTGCTCGGGGAGATCGCATGTATCGCCGTCGCGATCCTCGCCACGCCGGCCTGGTTAACGCTGCTTCGCGAGCGCGACGCCCGACGAAAACGTCCAGATCTGCCCGCCTGACCGACAGCTTTGCCAGGCCCTTCCCGAAGGCCAAGAAACATGCCACAAGCAGCCGCTAGCCAGACACGATGTCCTGGTCTCTACTGCTGAAACAGTGGTAAACGCTTCCGTTCAAACCCCTCGGAACCAGATGCGCGACCTGATTCTGTTCACGCCGGGACCTGTCCGGATTCCTCCGCTGGTTGCGGAGTACCTGGCTAGCCCGCCGTGCAATTACCACCGGCAGGACGCGTTCTCGCGAATGTTCGCGGACACCGAGCGCGATCTCAAGAAGCTGATCGGGATCAAGAACCCCGATCAGTACTTCGCGACGATCCTCACGGCGACCGGCACCGGCGCCAACGAGGCCTGCATGCTCGCGCTGCAGCCGCTCGGCAAGGGGCTGCTCGCATCGAACGGGTACTTCGGCGATCGCGCCGTGGCGCAGGCGAAGCAGAACGGCTTCGACGTCAGCGTCGTCACCAGCGCACACGATCAGCCGATCGATCCGAACGCGATCGCTGCCGCGCTCGACGCGGATCCGTCGATCAAGTGGGTGTGGTTCGTGAGCCACGAGACCCGCGCGGGCCTCCCGAATCCGTTCGAGGAGATCGGCCGCGTCTGCAAGCAGCGCGGAAAGTACGTCGCCGCCGACGGCATCTCGAGTGCGTTCGCGTACCCGATCGACATCGAAGCCTCGGAGATCGATCTCGTCACCGCATCGTCCGCGAAGGCGATCATGGCGGCGCCCGGCCTCGGCATCGTGTTCACGAAGAAGGCCTCGGTCGCAGCGCTCGATGCGGCGGCCGGCGTGTCCAGCGCCGGCCAGCGGCGCGGCTACTACCTCGACGTGATCGCCGAGTACAAGAAGCAGAGCGCCGAGCTCCAGCCCCGGTTCGCGCAGCCCGTGGTGCTCCACGCCGCGTTGCGGGCCGCCTGCATGCACCTGCAGGAGAAGGGAGGGATCGAGGTCCACATGGCGCGCATCCAGCGCCAGATGGCGGACCTCACTGCCCACCTCGCGACCCTGGGGATCAAGCCGCTGCTGGCTGACAGGCTGCGCTCGAATATCGCTGTAAACTTTTCCCTCCCTGTCGGGCTGCCATACAGTGCATTTGCCAAGACCATGGAGGAGCGGGGCTTCTTCTGCCTCTACGGCATCCCCGGTGACCAGAGCCACTTCCAGCTCAGCACCATCGGCTTCCTGACGGATTCGGACATCGAAGCGGCCAAGACGGCCCTGTCCGAGGTGTTCAAGCGCTGACGGACGGGTCGCGGGACCTGACAGGTTCCGCCCCGGCCCCCCCCCCAGAAGTGGGGGAAATTGAACACCTGGAGCCTATGTCCGCGGGGTGACGGGGTGGCAACGATCTTGCGTCTGAGCCTTTCGCCTTGCTAGAAGGAACCACAGTGATTCGACGACTGGGCTCGCACGCGGGCAAGCGTATCTACTTCGGATACGACCGCTACATCCGGCCCGAGCTCGTCGCCTACCGCGATGCGCTCGGCGTCCACGGGGATTTGGTCGATGCGGTCGATGATGCCCAGCTTCACTACCTGACCTCCGCGGAGCTGGTCTGCACCGCGGTGCAGACGGATCCCGAGAGCTTCGGCGTCCTGTGCTGTGGCACCGGCATGGGGATGTCGATCGCTGCGAACAAGTTCAAGGGCATCTACGCGGCGCGCTGCATGAGCGTGGAAGACGCCGAGCTGGCGCGGACGATCAACAACGCGAACATGCTGTGCCTCGCCGCCAAGAGCGGCTTCGAGCTCAACCAGGCGATCGTGAACACGTTCGCGAGCACGGCCTACACCGGTCGCAAGCTGGACGAGCTGGAGCTGATCACCCGGTTCGAGGGCGCGCCGGCCCCGTCGCTGCGCGTCGTCCGTCGGACCGCGTAGTCGCGCACGCCGGGTGCCTTGATGTTCGGGTTCGGCATCAAGGACATCTTCACGACCATCAACCTCATGGGTGGTGTGGTCGCGATCTGCCTGTGCATCGACGGGCAGCCGTACTACGCGGGCATCAGCGTGATGATCGGCTATCTGTGCGGTGACACGCTCGATGGCTACATCGCGCGCAAGCTCGGCACCTCGAACCAGTTCGGTGGCGAGTACGACACGATCAGCGATCACCTCTCGCACGTGGTGGCCCCGGCGGCGATCGTCTACACGGTCTACAAGGACGTCGGCCTCCTGCCGCAACCGTGGAACCAGGTGCTGGCGATCGCGCTGGCGGCGTTCCTCATCGTCTCCGTCTCGATCCGGCACGCCCGCAACATCGTCGCGCCCGTCAACGTGAAGGGCGTCTGGGCCGGGCTGCCGCGGTCGGTGCTCGGGTTCTGGGCGATCGCCTACTGCAACGCCACGCTCGCCCCACATGCGCCGGGCGGCTGGTGGTTCGGGGTCGTGCTGATCCCGGTGCTCTCGCTGCTGACGCTGACGTACCTGCCGTTCCCATCGCACCGGATCGCGCGCAAGCACCGGTTCGGGTTCTTCGTCGTCGCCACCGGGTTCCTCGTCACGACGGTTGTCATGCTGCTGTTCGCGCGCAAGTTCTTCTTCGACATGCAGTTCTTCTTCATGGCCGGCTACTCGGGCTCGGCGTGGATGACGCTGACCAAGGACGAGCTCGGCGTGTACAAGCAGACCGTGGCCGAGGCGAAGCAGCAGCTCCGCACGGCCGCGACCGCGGGCTAGGCGCGCAGGCGCTTGATGATCGCGCGCGGCGAGTAGTCCTCGAACACCGCGAGGCCGATGGCCGCGACCACGAGGATCACAGCGGTGACCACACCGAGCCGCACGAGCGACGTCGTATCCCCGAGCACGAGGCGAGCCCCGAGGCCGCACGCCGCGGCGACGACCGGAATCAGCGCGAGCCGCCCGAAGGGCCTGACGAACGCCCACGCGCCGATCCCGAGCTGGTCGAGCACGAGGCGCGCGAGCACGATGAACGCGAGCGGATACCCGACCGCCCACGCGATCGCGACGGCATCGAAGCTCGAGCCGAGGTTCGCCGCGATCACGAACGCACCGGAGAGTACGAGCGCCGCGCTTGCCTGGTAGCGGAGGGACTTGTCGGACCGGCCCAGCCCGTCGAGGAGCGGTGGGCCGAGGAAGCTGAGCGCGCGGAAGGCGCCGACGACCGCGAGGATACGGCCGGCGTGCGCGGCCAGCACGTACTCGGAGCCGTAGACCGCGCGGAGCATGTCATCGGCGGTGACCGTGATCAGCGCGACGAACACGAGCACCACGGCGAGGTTCTGCCGCGTGAACGCGACGAGCTGGGCGACCAGGGCAGGGCGATCGCCACGCAGCTTCGCGAACGCGGGGAACGCGACGACGGTGACCACGCCCGATACGAACTTCACCGGCTCGAGCACGAGCTCGTACGCAGCGCGGTAGAGGCCGACCGCGTCCCGGCCGAAGTAGTAGCCGACGACCTGGTAGTCGAGGTTCGAGTAGACCTGGTAGAGGAGCTCGCCGGCGTTCGCGCGCACGCCGAACCGGAAGTCGTCGGCGAGCTGGCGCGGGCGGAACACCCACCGTGGCCACCACCGCGCGGCGATCGGCACCCCGATCGCGTACACCGCCTCGCGGGCGAGTGGCCCGACCACGAAGCACCACAGCCCCCAGCCGGCGGCGGCGCTGCCGATCTTCACGGACACCTCGACGATGTTCGCGACCATGCGCACGTACGACAGCTCCTTGAACCGGAGCTCCTTGCGCAGCATCGCCTGGTGCGTCGTGTAGAACGCGCGGATCACGAGGAGGAGGCCCGCTCCCCGGAACAGGCTGGCCAGCTCGGGCGCATCGAAGAACCGTCCGATCAACGGCGCCGCGAGGAAGATGAGCCCGTACAGCGCCGTGCCGAAGAAGAGGCCAAGCCAGAACGCCGTGGACATCCGGTCCGGATCGGCGTGGTCGCGCTGGACCAGCGCCGCGGGTAGGCCGGCCTCGCCGATCAGGAGCAGCGCCCCGAACGTCGTCATCACGAGGCTCGCGCTGCCATAGTCGGCCCGGGTCGCCCAGAACCGCAGGATCACCGCCACGCTGACGAGGTCGCAGATCGCGACGATCGCGGAGGCCAGGCCGACCCACGCGACGCCGCGAGACACCCGACCCTGGTCGCTCACCTCAGTCGGTCTTCGGGGGGCGCCCGCCGCGGCACCGCGCGGTCGCGGCGATCACGCTGTTCGTCGCGCGCCGGCAAGAGAGTGCGATGGCCTGCTGCGCGTCGGCCGCGAGCGTGACCTTGCGGCCGGCGGTGAAGTCATGGTTCGCACGCTCGATCCAGGCCTCGAGGTCCCGCTGGTTGTCCTCATCGAGATTCGGACACGCGCGGAACGTGGTGAGCGAGGCGACCATGGCATCGCACTCCTCGGTCATCGAGCTCAGCGAGGTGGGGGGATCGGCCGCGATCGGCGGCCCGGGAGCGACGGGCGGCTGGGACCGCGTGCAGGCGCCGATCACAATCGCGATCAAGGCCCTCGGGAGTGTCGCGCGCATGAGCTAAACCAATGAGTCCTTACCATGACCGGGTTCACGCATCTCCATCTGCACACGCAGTACAGCCTGCTAGACGGCGCGATTCGCGTGAAGGACCTGTTCCCCAAGGTCAAGGAGCTGGGGATGGACTCCGTCGCGGTCACCGACCACGGCAACATGTTCGGCGCGATCGACCTCTACACGGAGGCCAAGGCCGCCGGGGTCAAGCTGATCTTCGGGTGCGAGACCTACGTCGCCTCGACCGACCGCACGGACCGCACCAATCGCCGCAACTACCACCTCATCCTGCTGGCGAAGAACGAGGTCGGCTACAAGAACCTCTCGTTCCTGAACTCCAAGGGCTACCTCGAGGGCTTCTACTACAACCCGCGCATCGACAAGCAGATCCTCCGCGACCACTCCGAGGGGCTGATCGGCACGTCGGCCTGTCTCGGCGGCGAGATCGCCCAGACCCTCGAAAAGAACGGTGTCGCGGCGGCCGAGGAGACGGCGAAGGAGTACGCGTCGATGTTCGCCGAGGGGGATTTCTTCCTCGAGCTGATGCCCACCCCCACCTCGGAGCAGGACACGCTCAACGGCGAGCTGATCCGGATGAGCAAGAAGCTCAACATCCCGCTCGTGGCGACCAACGACTGCCACTACGTCAACCGATCCGATGCCGCCGCGCACGACGTGCTGATGGCGATCCAGACCGGGAAGAGCCTCAAGGACGAGAAGCGGCTCAAGCACCAGGTCGACAGCTACTACATGAAGTCTCCCGCGGAGATGGAGTCCGCGTTCAAGGACGTCTCGCAGGCGATCGAGAACACGGCGCTGATCGCCGCGCGCTGCAACGTCAAGCTCAAGCTCGATCAGACCTACCTGCCGACGTACAAGGTCCCCGAGGGCGAGACGCTCGATACCTACCTCGGTGCGATCGTCGACAAGGGGCTCGAGCGGCGGTTCAAGGAGCTCGCGGGGCGCGGGGTGAAGTTCGATCCGGATCAGTATCGCGAGCGGGCGAAGGTCGAGATCGCGGTCATCCAGAAGATGGGCTTCTCGGGCTACTTCCTGATCGTCTGGGACTTCATCAACTGGGCGAAGGAGCATGGCATTCCCGTCGGCCCGGGCCGCGGCTCGGGTGCCGGCAGCGTCGTCGCCTGGGTCATGCGGATCACGGACATCGATCCGATCGAGTTCAAGCTCCTGTTCGAGCGGTTCCTGAACCCCGAGCGCGTGTCGATGCCCGACTTCGACGTCGACTTCTGCATGAACCGGCGCGGCGAGGTCATCAAGTACGTCCAGGAGAAGTACGGCAAGGACCAGGTCGGTCAGATCGCCACGTTCCATCAGCTCAAGGCGCGCGGCGTCATCCGCGACATCGCGCGGGCGATGGAGATTCCGTTCGGCGAGGCCGACAAGCTCGCCAAGCTCGTTCCCGAGCCGGTGCAAGGCAAGAGCCCGCCGGTGCGCGAGGCGATCGAGCAGACCCCCGAGCTCAAGCAGCTCTACAACGAGAGCCCGCTGCACCGGGAGCTGCTCGATCTCGCCGCGGCCCTCGAGGGCCTCAACCGCAACGCCGGCATGCACGCCGCCGGTATCGTGATCGCCGAGAAGCCGCTGTGGGAGTACGTGCCGTGCTTCCGCGGTCAAAACGACGAGATCGTGACGCAGTTCGCGATGAAGGAGGTCGAGAAGGCCGGCCTCGTCAAGTTCGACTTCCTCGGGCTCAAGACGCTGACGGTGATCCAGACGGCGGTGAAGCTGGTCAACCAGCAGCGGCCGCCCGGCGACGAGTTCGATATCGACCTGATCCTCAAGACCGACGCCGACGTGTTCAAGATGATCTCGCGCGCGGACACGACCGGCGTGTTCCAGCTCGAGTCGAGCGGCTTCCGGGAGATGCTGAAGAAGCTCAAGCCGGACTGTCTCGAAGACATCATCGCGGCCGTCGCGCTGTATCGCCCGGGGCCTCTCGAGGGCGGCATGGTCGATGACTTCATCGACCGAAAGCACGGCCGCAAGAAGGTCGAGTATCCGCACCCGCTGCTCGCCGAGGTGCTCGCGGATACCTACGGCGTCATCGTCTACCAGGAGCAGGTCATGCAGATCGCCCAGGTGATGGGCGGGTACTCGCTCGGCGGCGCAGATCTGCTGCGCCGCGCGATGGGCAAGAAGAAGCCCGAGGAGATGGCGAAGCAGAAGGAGACCTTCATCGCCGGCGCCACGGCGAAGCAGCTCGACCTGAAGATCGCCGGCGAGGTCTTCGATCTGATGGCCTTCTTCGCGGGATACGGCTTCAACCGGTCGCACTCGGCCGCGTACGGCTGGATCACCTACCAGACCGCGTATCTCAAGCACCACTACCCCCACGAGTTCATGGCGGGGCTGATGTCGTGCGATGCGGACAACATCGACAACATCGTCAAGTTCATCGCCGAGGCACGCGCGATGGGCCTCGTCGTCGAGAGGCCCGACATCAACGAGTCGCTGCAGGACTTCAGCGTCACGCCGCGCGCCGATGCGCTCGGCGGCAAGGTGATCCGGTTCGGCCTCGGCGCCGTGAAGGGCGTCGGTTCCAACGCCGTCGAAGCGATCCTCGAAGCACGCGCGGCCGACGGGAAGTTCGAATCGATCTTCGAGCTGTGTCGCCGCGTCGATACGCAGAAGTGCAACCGGCGCGTGCTCGAGCAGCTCGTCAAGAGCGGCGCCGTGGATGGGCTGCCGGGCAACCACCATCGCGCGAAGCTCCTCGCGGCGCTCGACGCCGCGATCGAGCGAGGCGCCGCCGAGCAGCGCGATCGTCGGAGCGGGCAGACGTCGCTGTTCGGGCTGTTCAACGCGGCCGAGCCGCCGTCGATCTCAGCGGCAGGCGGGGAGAAGCAGGGCGAGACCTATCCCGAGATCGAGGAGTGGAGCCACAAGCAGCTCCTGGCGTTCGAGAAGGAAGCGCTCGGCTTCTACGTCTCGGGGCACCCCCTCGATCGCTATCGCGGTGACCTCCAGCGGTACGCCACGGCGTCGACCAGCTCGTTCGCGAACGGCACGCGCGGCGTCGGCGACAACTCGATCGGCGGCATCGTCAGCCAGTACCGCGAGATGATCACGAAGAAGGGCGACAAGATGGCGCGCTTCATGCTCGAGGATGCCGAGGG
>JAYVLW010000319.1:0-11895 GCA_043759315.1 Myxococcales bacterium | reverse complement strand
TGACGACCATGGTGGCGCACGTGCTTGCGTCGCCGAACACCGTCCGAGCGCGTCTCGCCGGGATGCAGGGTGATCACCTCGCAGTTGCCGAGCTTGACCCTGCCGGTGACGCGGATGCGCGGCCCATCCGTCCTGCCCTCCACCGTGGAGGTGATGTGCTCGCCCTCGGCGACGTTGCCCGCCACGGAGCGCACGTCGAGGTTCACGGTCATCCCCGGTGCGACGATGATCTCGACGTTCCCCATCGTGATCTGGACATCGATCGTCGTCAGCCCCGGCGACAGCTTCGCGTCGCGCAGATCGAGCTCGGCGCTGCCCCACATCACCCGCACGTCGAGATGCTCGGGCACGATCCACGCACCGCGACGCTCGATCGAGCCCATCGTCACGCGCAGCTCGGTCAGGGCTTCGTCGGTCACGGCTCCTCGCTGGCGCGTGAGAGCACGTAGCCCACGCCGCGCACGGTCCGGATCCGCGTCGGCGGATCGTCTCCGAGCTTCTTGCGCAGCCGCGAGATGTGAACGTCCACGGCTCGCTCACCCACGGAAACATCGCCGCGCCCTGCGAGCTCGAGCAGCGCCGCACGTGGCACCACGCGACCCGCTCGTCGCAACAGCGCGGTCAACAGATCGATCTCGAGGCCCGTGAGCTCGACCGGAGTCCCATCCACCCACGCCTCGCGGCTCCCGGTGTCCACCGTGATCCCCGCAGAGGTCAGCTTCTCCGCGACGGAATCCGGCTGCACGCGCCGGAGGACTGCTCGCAACCGTGCGAGGAGCTCGCGCGGCGAGAACGGCTTCGCGATGTAGTCGTCGGCGCCGAGCTCGAGCCCGACCACGCGGTCTGCTTCATCTCCGCGCGCCGTCAGCATCAAGACCGGGATCCGATGCCCCGCGTCGCGGATCTTCCGGAGCACCGCGAGACCGTCCATGCCGGGCATCATCACGTCGAGGACGACGGCGTCGAACCCGCCCGCCGCGAGGGCTCCGAGGCCTGCCTGACCGCCGCCGGCGTGGACCATCGCGACGCCCTGCGGCGTCAAGTAACCGTCGAGCAGCTCGGCGAGCCGCGCGTCGTCATCGATGAGAAGGACCCGCACCTGCGCATCATCTCAGCGGTAGGGCCCACGGCGCCAGAACCCGCCGCCATTGCGGTCGATCAGATCGGCCACCGTGGCGCGCTGGCGGTCGTCGAGGACGTTGTGGATGTTGCGGAGCGCGTCGATCATCGCCGCGCGCGCTTCACCGGTCGAGGCATCGACCCGGCCCAGCACCGCCCCGAGGGCGCTGTCATCGAGCACGGGGCCGCGCACCGCCGCCGACAGGTCCCCGCGCGCGTCCTTGAGGCTCGAGCGCGCCCCGTACATGCGCTCCTGGAGCGTGCGGATCTCGTTGACGATCACGCGCTCCTGCGCCGGCGTCGCATCGATCCGCGCGAGCGCCGCGTGGAGCATCCAGTTCCGTCGACCGTGGTGCCCGTGCCAGCCGCGAAAGCCGTAGGTGTGGTGATAACCGCCGTGGCCGTGGCAGTGACGTGCGCGCCGCATTGCCGCGAAGCCGAGGATTCCGAGTCCGATTGCGAGTGCGATCATGGTGGAGTGCCTTTCACCGAACCAGGATGGGCGCGCCGTGTTTCGCGACTGGCAGGCGCACCATGAAGAAACATTGCAGGTGGTGCGGCTCGTCCTGTGAGCGCCGTCGCGCCCAACCAAAGCAATGTGTTACGTGTGATCCGTGAGTTGGCTGCGCCGGATCGCGGAGGCCTTGCGCGCGCTGCCGGGCCGTCTGTACGCGCAGCCACGGCGCTGGCCGCGCCTGCTGTTCGCGGCCGCGTTCGCGCTGATCCTCGGCATGTACTGCACGAACAGCGACATGGGCGGCGATCCCACCACGCCGCGCGGCGACGGCCGCTATCGCCCCGTCCTCGCACGCGGCGACGGCCACATGCTCTACCTGATGGCGCGCTCGACCGCGCTCGACGGCGACTGGGTGTTCGACAACGACCTCGCCAGGTTCGGCGATCCGTGGAACGAGCCGCGGACGGCGACGGGGCGAAAGGCGATCATCCACCCGATCGGCGCGCCGCTGATCTGGACCCCGCTGATCTGGCTCGCCACCGCGGGCGCCGCGATCGTCGACCTGTTCGGCGCCGACGTCCCGCTCCACGGCTACACCCTGTGGGTCCAGCGCTTCGTGTTTCTCTCCAGCGCGCTCGCCGGGTGTTTCGCCGTGCTCCTCGGGCGCCGGCTCGCCGCGAGGGCCATCGGCGGCGCCTGGGCGCCGTCCTACGCCGCGGTGGCGGTGCTGCTCGGCACCCCGATCACCTACTACGCGACCCACATGCCCAGCTACGCCCACGCGCTGGACGCGTTCTCGTGCGCCGCGTTCCTCGCATACTGGGCGCACTCGCTGGGCCGCCGCGACCTGCGCCGGTGGATCACCCTCGGCGTGCTCCTCGGCGTGGCGATGCTGATCCGCCTGCAGGAGCTCGCGCTCGGTGTGTGCATCGTGATCGAGGTCGTCGCCCAGGGCATCTCGCTGCTGCGTGCGCGCGATGTGCGTACGACCCTCCGCTGGGTCGCCGGCGGCGCACTGATCCTGGTCGTCGCGCTCGTGGTGTTCATCCCGCAGCTCGTCGAGTGGCACGTCGTGTTCGGCTCCGTCACGCACCTGCCGCAGGGCGATCGCTACACGCGCTTCAACGCGCCGATGATGACCGAGCTGTTGTTCTCCGCTCGCAATGGCTGGTTCTCGACCACGCCGATCGCGTACCTCGGCTGCCTCGGCCTGCTCCTCGTACCGAAGCGCGCGCGCATCGTCGGCGGCGCGCTCCTCGCGTTCACCCTCCTGCAGGTCTATCTCAACAGCACCGTGTTCGACTGGTGGTCGAGCGCGTCGTTCGGCCAGCGCCGCATGTGCAACGCGACCCTGCCCCTCGTGTTCGGGCTCGCCGTGCTGATCTGGCGCCTCGGCGGGCTCGCTACCCGCTGGAAGCGCGCGCCGCTCCAGCTGTGGCACGCACTGCTGTGGCTGGTCCTCGGCACGCTCGTCGCGTGGAACCTCGCGAAGGCGATCGCGCTACGCGCCGGCAAGCCTGCCCCCGGTGAGCTCTCTCCCTCGTGTTGCGACAACCTCCCCCGCCCCCTGCGCGGCCTCGCCTCGCTCGTCTACGGAACCATCGGCAACCCGTTCCAGTTCCCCGCGAACGCGATCTTCGCGCTGCGCCACGGCGTCGATCTCCGGCGCTACGACACCGTCGTCGGCAACTACCCGTTCGTCCCGCCGTGGAACCAGCTCTCCGACGCAGAGCTGCCGCGCCACCGCGGTAACCTCCGCATCGGCGGCGCCGGTAACGAGCCATTCCTCGTCTCGGGCTTCTCGGCGCCCGCCACCGCGATGCGCCCGTTCCGCTGGACCACCGCCCCCTCCGCCACCGTCCTCGTGCCGAACCTCCTGCCCTACGGTCAGCGCCTGACCCTGTGGCTCGCACCCGGCGGCTCGTCCCACGTCGTGGTGAAGTGGAACGGCGACGAGGTCGCCTCGCGCGATCTCGCCGGCTGGACCCAGGTGAGCTTCGACCTGCCGAACATCGCGCTCCATACGAACGAGCTCACGATCGAAGCGCCGCTCGGCGCGGCTGTGCCCGCCGCCGGCTGGCCAGCGGCACCCGCATCCGTGGGCGTCGCAGTCGGGGACCTCGATCTGATGTTCCTGCCGCGCTGAGTCCGGCAATAGGGGACGCAGTCCGGCAAAGGGGACGCTTTCAACTTACGCAACTTGCGATCGGCAACCCCTTGATGCTGGTCGTTTGCCTCGCGATGGACAACCGGCACTGCGCTCGTGCTTGTGTCCGGCTGTCCGGCCGGATCTCGGACGAGCGGCCGGTGACCGGACAAGCATGGCGGCTAACCCCGCGAGTCGATTCGTGCGCGAGTTGGCGCGCAACGTGCTGCCTCTCGAGATCGTGGTCGCACATGTCGCTTCATGCACCCTCGATGGCATCGACGCTGTTCTCGTTGATGTCGAATGCGAGATCGCGCCGGGTTTGCCCGGCTACAACGTCGTCGGTCTCGCTGCGACTGCGGTGAAGGAAGGCGCCACACGGATCCGCAGTGCGCTCGCATCGCTCGGCCTCGACCTTCCGCTCAAGAAGGTGGTCGTCAACCTCGCCCCCGCGGACCTGCGAAAGCCGGGCTCGGCGCTCGATCTCCCGATCGCCGCGGCCGTCCTGCTCGCGAATGGTGCATGGGGCGAAGTTCTCGCGGATCTACTCGTGCTTGGCGAGCTCGGCCTCGATGGCTCGGTGCGCCGCGTCCACGGCGTGCTTGCTGCAGCGATGCTGGCGAAGGCGCGGGGCCTGCGCGGGGTGATCGTGCCCGCGGACTGCGCCGCAGAAGCTCTCGTCGTCGAGGGCGTCGAGGTCTACGGCGTCTCCCACCTGAGCGAGATCACCGACGCGGTCGGCGGCAATCGCGACCTGCCCCCGGCCAAGGCGCGGTTTCCGAACCTCGTGCGCGCCGCACCGGTCGACATGATCGAGGTCCGCGGCCAGCAGGTCGCGAGATTCGCGATCGAGATCGCGGTCGCCGGCGGACACAACCTGATGCTCGCGGGTCCGCCGGGAACCGGCAAGACCATGCTCGCGCGGCGGATCCCCACGATCTTGCCGCCGCTCACGCGCTCCGAGGCGCTCGAGACCACCAAGGTGTACTCGGCGCTCGGCCTCGCCGACGGCCTGATCGCCGAACGGCCGTTCCGCGCACCACACCACACGATCTCCACCCAGGCGCTGCTCGGTGGCGGCACGAACCCTCGTCCCGGCGAGATCTCTCTCGCGCACAACGGCGTGCTGTTCCTCGACGAGATGCCGGAGTTCGCGCGCAACGCGATCGAGTCTCTGCGCCAGCCTCTCGAGGAACGCGCGGTCACGATCTCGCGCGTCAACGGCACGGTGCGCCTGCCCGCCTCGTTCCTGCTCGTCGCCGCAGCGAACCCGTGCCCATGCGGCTGGCGCTACTCCGGCGTTCGCGAGTGCGTGTGCACGAACGCATCGCTCGAGCGCTACCGGATGCGCATGTCGGGGCCGCTGCTCGATCGCATCGACCTTCAAGTGCACGTGCAACCCGTGCCGCTCGCCACGCTGCGCAGCATGCCGGAGGGTCACACGTCGGCGCAGATCCGCGAGCGCGTGACACTGGCGCGCGAGCGACAGCAGCAGCGCCTCGCGCCGTTCGGGATCACCTGCAACGCCGAGATGACGAGCAGGGTGATGCGCGCGACCTGCCGTCTCGATGACGCCGCGGAGTTGCACCTCGCGCAGCTCGTTGCGCGCGACAACACGTACACGGCGCGTTCGATCGACCGGCTGATCAAGTGCGCGCGAACGGTCGCGGACCTCGAGGGCGATGAGTCGATCCTCGGCCGGCATCTCGAAGAGATCGCGGGGTTTCGTAGCGTCTACCCCGCGCTCGAGCTGTACGAGACCGCGCACGCGCAGCGCAAAGCCGCGACCACGGCGGCGAAGCGCGCCTCCAAGCCCCACGCCGACGGCAGGCGTGGCAAAGCCATCGACGATGCCGATGGGACCGACGGCGCCGCCGTTGCCGCGGTAGAGGTCGCGACCGAGGCCCGGGCCGCAACCGAGAACGAGGCCGACGCCGCAACCGAGGCCCGGGCCGCAACCGAGGCCCGGGCCCACGCCGCAACCGATGCCGATGCCGAGGCCGATGCTGAGGCCGAGGCCGAGGCCACCGATGCCAAGGCCGATGCCGAGGCCACCGGTGCCAAGGCCGATGCACGCAAAGCAGCGGCACCAGGCGAGCGCGCAACCACCGACACCACGGCCAAGCTCACTGCAATTCCGATCGCCATCACTGCCTTCACGAGCAGCACCACCGCGCCGTGACCAACCCATGCCAAGGACCGTCCGATGTCTCCACTCGCCCACGAGATCTACCGTCAGCTCGTCCGCCACCTCCGCTCAGGCAGCGCCTCGATCACGTATGCCGAGCTCGCCGCGTTGGTGAGCAGGAAGCACCCTACCCATCACCGCAGCCCGAGCTTCCACACGGCGCTCGGCGAGGTCAGCACCGTGTGCCGCACCGCGAGGCTGCCGTGCTTGCCCGCGATCGTGTGGCGCGCCGCGGCTCAGCGCCCCGGCGGCGGCTACTACAAGGCCGCGCATCCGCGCCTTCGCAACGCAAAGTCCCAGCTCGCGGCGTGGGAGCGCGAGCACGCCGATGTCGTTCGCGATGCCGCGCGGTTCCCCGCGGCGTTGCCCGCGTGACGGTCTCGTTCAACGGTGCGTGGGTCCGTGTTGGATCGGTTTCATGCCTCGTCGTCGCCGTGCGCCCGCGCATCTTCGAAAATGCGTACGAAAGCGAACTCATCCGCATCGCGTTCGAGTTTCGGTTCCGCGTGCCGATCGTCCTGATGGCGCAGGATGTCCGCGCGATGCCGAGGTTTCGCGGACGTCCGATGCTCGTCGCGGCATTGCGCCGCGCGGAGGTGGCCGCTCTCCCCTGGCGCCGATTCCTACCTGGTGAGGATGTATGACTCGAAGTATGATTCGACCATGGAGCGTGTCACCGTGACGATCCCGAAGGTCACACTCGCGAAGATCAAGCAAGCTGCCGGGCCGCGCGGTGTTTCGAAGTTCCTGACCGAAGCGGCAAAGGCCCACCTCGCGAGGAACGATCTGCAACGCTGGTTCGACGAGATGGACGCGAAGTACGGCAAGGCCTCGCCCGCGCTGGTCCGCAAGATCGATCGGGATATGCGCAGGATCTTCGGAGTGCCATGAGGCGCGCCAGAACTCCAACGATGGCTCGCCTCGTGCTCGACAGCGGCGGCCTGAGCGCCCTGTGCGGCGGCGCGCATCAGGCGCGCGAGCGACTCCGCTGGATCACCCGTCATCTCGGGGACGTTCTGATTCCGACCGCCGTACTCGTCGAGTGCGTCACCGGGGATGGCGCGCGCGATGCCGAGGTCAACCGCATCCTCCACATCCTGGTTCGCGACGAAGCCACGTTCGTGGGGGCCGACGAACCGACGGCACGGCGCGCCGGCTCCCTTCGCTACGCCGCGAGAAGCGATGACGGTATCGATGCACTCTTGGCCGCCGTGGCTGTCGGTGATGGCTCGCCAGCGGTCGTCTTGACCTCTGATCCTCACGACCTGGAGCGCCTGGTCGCACGGGCGCCGAACGTGGCGGTGCGCAAGGTCTAAGTCAACACGCCGTCCGGCATCGGCATCAAGGCCGACGAGCCCGCGGCGGTCTGCGCCAGGACCACAGGAGCCTTGCTCCCGGCATGGGACCGTGGCATCCCCGTCGGTAATGCGTGGCCTCACCTTCTTCCTCGTGGTCTCCCTGATCGCCGGACTCGCCGCTGCCCAGCCCGCGCCGGCGCCGGCTCCGAAGCCTGGCGTGCCCGCGTTGGTCGGCGCGACGGAGACGGTGCGACTCAACCCGCCCGCCGGCTTCATCGACGATCCCGTCGCGACCGATGCCGAGCGCATCGCCTACGTGGTCGCGGAGACCGGGGCCAAGGCCGAGCTCCACGTCTACAGCTACGCGCTC
This sequence comes from Myxococcales bacterium, assembly GCA_043759315.1. Lineage (GTDB taxonomy): Bacteria > Myxococcota_A > Polyangia > Haliangiales > Haliangiaceae > JABFXX01. Next base: position 4,317 of record JAYVLW010000319.1, on the reverse strand, counting down.
AAGGCCGAGCAGGTGATCGACATCTCGCCGGTCACGCTCCACCCGATCGCGATCACCCTGGTCGGCCCGCGCGCGCTGATCATCGGCGTCACCGAGGATGGCAGCAACAACGCAGCGATGATCGAGCTCGCAGACAAAGGCAAAGGCAAGCCGCCTGGAAGCGTGGTGTACAAGCTCGGCCCGGCCACGCACATCACGGCGATCACCCGCGAGGGAAAGCAGCGCATCGCCGTTCACAAGGCGACGCCGAACACGAACGGCATGCGGCACGAAGCGGAGCTCGTTGCGATCGAGACCGGTCGCCGTATCCAGAAGGGACGCGCGTTCGAGCTGGATGGCGCGAACAAGCAAGCCAAGCTCGAGCTGACGATCAACCACTGGAGCGACGGTATGACCCGCGCCCATGGCGTCAAGGCCGGTGCGTGGGACAAGAAGGAGGACCAGCGCTCGCCGGACACCGAAGCGACGTACGACTTGATCACCGGCAAGATCGAAACGAAGAAGATCGCCGACCTCTACGAACAGCGGCGCCGGTTTCAGGCACTCGCGGACTCCGGCAACCAGCTCGACTTCGTGCGCATGGCCTGGGACAACTCCGGCCTCCAGCTGTGGAAGTCCGGCGGTTCGAAGCCGATCACGTTCGACGAACCGCTCACCAACTACGACCCGAAGTCGATGCAGGCGATCGTGACCGCGGACGGCGGCGCCTGGATCATCATGAAGGTAGATCCGGTCAATGCCGCGGCGGTCGAGCGCAAGAAGGCCGACCCGGAGTATCTCGACGTGTTCCGCGTCGGCCTGGACGGCAGGGCGCTGCGCAGAGCCCGCGTTCTCGCGAAGGGCATTCGCCACCGCTTCGGCCTCGTCGCAGACAAGGCCGGCGACAAGTTCTGGCTCCTCGAGCGCAACAGCGGCTTCGACCGCGGCGGTCGCAGCCTCGTCGTCTACACAGCGCCCTGAGCGCTACCGGTCGGAGGCGCGCAGGGCAACGGCGAGGGCACCGGCCAGGGTGGCATCGTTGAGCGCGAGCGCGCGGTTTGCTCGGATCGACGCCCCGCCCGTGACCTCTGCGAGTCGCGCGAGCAAGAACGGCGTCAGCCGCTTGCCGCGCACATCGCGCGCATCTGCCTCCGCGACCGCGCTCTCGATCGCGGCGGCGATCATGTCACCATCGAGCTCCGCCTCCTCGGGAATCGGGTTCGCGATCAGCACACCGCCACCACCGAACGACCAGTGCGTTCGGATGATCGTGGCCAGGTCGGCGACCGTATCCGCGCGGTGATCGAGCGCGAGCCCCGAGGTCCGCGTGTAGAACGCCGGAAACTCGCTCGTTCGATAGCCGAGGACGAGCACGCCGAGGGTCTCGAGCATCTCGAGCGTCCGCGGCAGATCGAGGATCGACTTCGCCCCTGCCGACACCACCGCGATCGGCGTGCGGGCGAGCGCGACGAGATCGTGCGAGACATCGCCCGCGTCACCACGATGCACGCCGCCGATACCGCCCGTAGCGAACACGCGGATGCCGACCCTGTGCGCGAGCATCGACGTCGCGCTGACCGTGGTCGCCGCCGAAGTCCGCCGTGCGATATGGACCGCGATGTCGACCGCACCTGCCTTGGACAGCTTCGCGCCGTCGCGAGCGAGTAGCTCCAGGGTGTCGGCGGGCAGCCCCACGCACGGCTGACCTTCGATGATCGCGATCGTCGCGGGAGTGGCCCCCGCCGCACGCACGGCGTCCTCGAGCTCGCGCGCGATCGGCAGGTTGTCGGGCCATGGCAGCCCATGTGCGACGATCGTCGACTCGAGCGCCACGATCGGCGTCTTCGCAGCCTGGGCCGCCGCAACGTCAGGAGAGATGACCAGATCCACGCTGGGAGTGTCGACGATCGCGACCCGTCCTTGCAATTGTTCGTGTCGCTATTACACTACCTGGATGCCTGACGTCGTGGTTCCTGGACGTGGCCGCCCTTTCCTCGAAGGGGACAGCCTCGATCACTCCGCCCCGCTGGTCTGGACGATCCCCGATGTCCTGACTGCCGACGAGTGCATCGCCCACATCGCGCGCATCGACACCGCCGGCCCCGAGGTCGCTCCCGTGTCCACGGCGCGCGGCTTCGAGATGCGCCCCGACATCCGCAACAACACGCGCGTCATCCTCGATGACGTACCGCTCGCCGCGGAGCTGTTCGCGCGCGTCCGCCCCCACGTGCCCGCGCAGCTCGCCGGCATGCATGCGGTCGGCGCGAACGAGCGCTTCCGCTGCTACAAGTACGACCCCGGCCAGCGGTTCGCGCCTCACTACGACGGCTCGTTCATCCGCAACAAGGCCGAGTGCAGCCTGCTCACGCTGATCGTCTATCTCAACGACGACTACGAGGGTGGCGCCACCGCCTTCCACGACTTCGATCTGCACGTCCGCCCCCGCCGCGGCATGGCCCTGCTGTTCCAGCACCTGCTGCTGCACGAGGGGTGCGTCGTGACCTCCGGCGTCAAGTACGCGATGCGGTCCGACGTGATGTATCGCTTCAGTTGATGATCGGGCCCGGGCAGCCATACGTGAAGGCGACGTTCGTCATCGCTCCCGCGGAGATCTGCTGGCAGTAGGTGCCGAAGAACGTGATCGTCATCGAGTTCGGGTAGTAGTCCCACCCGTTGCCGTGCGAAGGCGAGCGCGGCACCGGCGTGCCGTTGATCGTCACGGTCACGTTGTTGGGATCCGGCGGCGCGCTCGCGAGCTGGAAGCTGCACGACGGCACGATGATGCCGCCGGCGATCGCGGCGAGCGCCATGTCGAGCTCGGCCTGGTTGGTCGCCTCGTAGAACTTCGTCACGCCCGGCTTTGCCTTTCCACCAGCGACCGCCGCATCGTTGAGCACGGCGGGCGTGCCGCCGAAGGCGCCGCCGAAGCCGAGCACGTACGTCTTGATCCCCGCGTTGAACAGCGCGGTCACCGCGGCCACCGTCGCCATGTCGCTCGCCGTGTTGGGATCCGCGTTGAGACAGTTCGGCAGACCATCCGTCGCGAACAAGACGTAGCGCCCCGCCGTGTTGACCGGGATCGAGTTGAAGTACGTCAGCGCGGAGCTCAGGCCCACATGCGCCGGTGTGTTGCCGCCGGGTGAACGCCCGGTGAAGTAGGCCATGAAGCCGGCGCCGGCACCGAGGCCGATGTTGACTTTCGGCGTGGCGACCGCCGAGCAGCCCGGATTGTCGTCGCTCGGGAACTCGAGCAGGCCGAACTTGATCTGCTGCTGCTTCGCGTTGACCACGCCGGTCAGCGACGACTTCATCGTCGCCCACTTCGACGTGAACACAGGAGGAAACGTCGTCGGGGGTGAGCTCATCGAGCCAGAGCGGTCGAGAACGACGAGGAGGTCGGGCGGATCCCCGAGGTTGACGACGCCGATGTTCGCCATCTGCGCGCCGCACGACGCGGAGTCGATCGGTGTCTCGTCGGCATCGATGCCGTTGTTGTTCGCGTCGGTTGCGGGCTGGTCATCACCACCGCCGTTGCCGCCCTTCGCTGGTGGGCCGCACGCAACCATCGACAGAGCGATCGCCAAGATCGAGCGCATGCTTTCCTCCTCGCGTGGAACCTCACACCCTCCCGCGTAGAAGCTCAACGAGAAATGCCGTCGTCACGGGCGATTGCGCAAGTTGTGCAGGGCAGCGCACTCGTAGCCCAGCCCGCCGGCCTGTCGTCAACCACGCACCGGCTCGTCCCGCTGGATCCCCAGACGTGCATCCCGCAGGCGACAACCGCATCCCGCGTCGTCCGCCAGAGTTGCGATTCCTGGCGCCGGAACCGGTGGCTGTGGGTTTGCAGCCGGCTACCGGATGCGCCACCACCTCGCGCTCGTCGCCTGCATCGCCCTCACCGGATCGGCCGCGCTCGCAGCGCCGGCTGGCCGCCATGGCAAGACGACGAAGAAGGCGAAGCACCGGGCCAAGGTCGCGCCGCCGGTTCGCGAACCGATCGAGAGTGACGAGGATCGCTCTGACGACGACGACGACGAGGTCGAGACACCTGCGGCCGCGCGGTTCAGCGGCAAGCGCAAGCCTGCTCGCACCGCGCGTGCCCTCGACCTTGCGGGCACCGAGGACGACGACGCGATCGACGAGGACGCCACCGAGGTGATCCGCGCGCCCGTGAGGCTGCGCAAGAAGGCCCGTGCGCGGAAGGCGAAGGACTGGCACGTCGCGATCGGGCCGTACGTGTGGGCGTCGTCGGTCGACGCCGAGGTCTCGCTCGGCTCGGCGAGCGTGGAATCCGGCGTCGACTTCATGGACCTCACGCGCCACACCCGGTGGGGTGCC
>JAYVLW010000318.1:0-7330 GCA_043759315.1 Myxococcales bacterium | reverse complement strand
TCTGCAACGCCTCGTCCGCGCAAGAAGAAGAAGCGGAGGAGGTAGGTATGGAGGCCGCTGTGACAGAACCTGCAACTGCTGAGCGTGAAGATCTCGCTGAAAAGGCGAGCGAGTTCCTCCTGGGTGTCCTCGAGCGCATGGGGATCCCTGCGGACATCGACATCAAGGACGACAAGGAGCGCACCACGCTCGAGATCCAGACCAAGGACTCGGAGCTGGTGATCGGCCGTCGCGGCGTCGTGATGGACGCTCTCCAGCACCTCGTGAACAAGGTCGTCTATCGAGATCGGTCGGGCGACCGCACCAAGCCGCTCGTCGTCGATGCTGGTGGCTTCCGCGACAAGCAGGTCGAGCGCCTCCGTGCGCTCGGCCAGAAGATGGCCGCGAAGGCGCTCGAGACCAAGCAGATCGTCGAGCTCCAGCCGATGACCGCGCACGACCGTCGCATCGTTCACATGGCGATCAGCGAGATCGCCGGCCTGACGACGCGCAGCGAGGGTGAGGGCGAAGACCGCCACATCCTCATCGTTCCCGCGCCCGCCGCGTGAACGTCCCGCTCGACGACACGATCGCCGCCATCGCCACGGCGGCGGGGGCCGGTGGCGTCGGCATCATCCGGCTCAGCGGACCGCGCTCGATCGAGATCGCTGCCGCGGCGCTGGGCGTCGCGCCTGCCGCTCTCGACCGTACGGTCCGCGTGCGGTGGTTGCGCGATGTCTCGGGCGCCGTTCTCGATCAGGTCCTCGCGTTCGCGATGCGCGCGCCGGCGTCGTTCACCGGCGAGGACGTCGCGGAGCTGCATGGCCACGGGGGTCCCCACAACCTGGGCAAGCTGCTCGCGAGCGTCGTCGAGCGTGGGGCGCGGGTCGCGGAGCCCGGAGAATTCACGCGGCGCGCCGTCGCGAACGGCAAGCTCGACGTGCTCCGTGCCGAGGCGCTGCTCGAGGTCATCCACGCCGGAAGCGACCGTGCGTGGCGCCTGGCGCAGGCGAACCTCGCGGGGAAGCTCGGCCAGGAGATCGCATCGATCGAGCGGAGCGCGTTGTCGCTGCTCGCGGAGGTCGAAGGCTGGATCGACTTTCCCGAGGAGGACCTCGAGCCATCGAGCGATGCGTGGATCGATCGCGAGATCGACACCCTCCGCGACGCGTGCGCGGGCCTCGCCGAAGGGTTCCGCCATGGCCGCGCCGTCAGCAAAGGGATCACGGTGGCGCTCGTCGGTCCGGTCAACGTCGGCAAGTCGTCGTTGCTCAACGCGCTCGTCGGAACAGAGCGAGCTCTCGTCGCACCGCAACCCGGCACCACGCGGGACTGGCTCGAGGTTCAGGACATCTGGAGCGGGATCGCGGTGACGCTCGTCGACACGGCGGGCACCCGCGCGACCGACGATCCGATCGAGCTGCGTGGCATCGCGCTCGGCGAGGCCCGGGTCGAGTCCGCGGACGTGGTGCTCGTCCTCAACGACGGCGCAGCCCCGTGGGACGATGGGACTCGGTTCGCCGAACGAGCGCTCGTGGTGAAGAGCAAGGGCGACGTCGCCGGTTCGGACCGCGGCCTGGTGACGTCGGCAACGACGGGGCAGGGCCTCGCCGAGCTCAAGGCCGCGGTGCTCGCCATCGCCGGCGTCGCGGATGCGGAGGGTGGCGAGCTGCCCTTCGTCACCACGGCGCGCCAGCAGGTGCTCGCCGCGGCCGCCCGGGATGCGTTCGCGGCAGCTCGCGCCGCGCGCGTCGAGAAGGCACCGCCGGAGGTCACCGCCGTCGAGCTCCGCACCGCCGCGCAGGCCCTCGCGCAGCTCCGCGGCGTAGAGGTCGGCGACCGCGTGCTCGACGAGCTGTTCGCCCGGTTCTGCATCGGCAAGTAGCATCAGCTCCGCCACGTGCGCTCGGTCCGGATTCAGAACGCAGCAACTTAGATCGCTGGCGATCGGCAAGTCCGGGGACCTGTTGCTATGGTCCCCCCGCCGTGTCGCTCGACGAGGATGCCCGTGCGGAGCTCGCCGTCCTCGCAGCTGCGCATCGGATGCGGCTGCCGCGCATCATCGACGGTCGACAGGGGCCGACGGTCGTGCTCGACGGTGTGGAGGTCACGTGCCTCGCGTCGAACGACTACCTCTCGCTGGCTGGCGATCGTCGGCTCGCCGCGGCAGCGATGTCCGCGCTCGAGCGCGACGGCGTTGGGGCAGGGGCGTCGCGGTTGATCACGGGGACGCAGCGCGAGCACGTCGAGCTCGAGGCTCGGGTCGCCGACTGGCTGCAGCGCGATGGCGTCCGGCTGTTCAACACCGGCTACGCGGCGAACGTCGGTGTGCTCGCGACGATCGCGAACGCGGGAGATCGCGTGTTCTCCGACGAGCTGAACCACGCGAGCATCATCGATGGCTGCCGGTTATCGCGCGCGAGCGTCGCGGTGTTCCCGCATCGCGATCTCGCCGCGCTGGAGAGCTTGCTCGCCGCTGGTGGGGGGCGGCGACGGATCGTCGTCACGGAGTCGCTGTTCTCGATGGACGGTGACATCGCGGATCTCGCGGCGATCGCCGCGCTGTGCCGGACCTACGACGCCGTGCTCGTCGTCGACGAGGCGCACGCGATCGGAGCCCACGGACCTGAAGGGCGCGGGCTATGCGCCGCGGCCGGCGTGGTTCCGGACGTGCTGATCGGGACATTCGGGAAGGCGCTCGGGACGTTCGGGGCGTTTGCGGCGACCACCAAGGCGGTCGCGGAGCTGCTGTGGAATCGCGCGCGACCGTTCGTGTTCTCGACGGCGCTTCCGCCCAGCATCCCGGCGGCGACCCGCGTCGCCGTGGACATCGTGCGCGGTAGCGAAGGCGACGATCGCCGCCGCTCGCTCGCCCGCCATGCGCGGATGTTTCGCGAGCTCGTGCCCGGCGCGGGTGGAGCACCCGAGAGCGCGATCGCGCCGATCATGGTCGGCGACGACCGCGAGGTGATGCGGCTGTCCGCCGAGCTGCTCGCCGCGCGGGTGTTCGTCCAGGGCATTCGCCCACCCACGGTTCCAGCTGGAACGGCGCGGCTCCGGGTCAGCCTGGCGGCGGGGCACACCGTCGCGCAGCTCGAATCGGCGGCTCGCATCCTGGATAACGCAACGCGTCATGAGTGAGTTGACCGAACTAGATCAGCGGGTGCTCTGGCACCCGTTCACCCAGATGGCCGAGTGGTCACCGCTGGTGATCGCGAGCGCTGAGGGCTCGTTCTTGATCGACGAGGATGGCAGACGCTACCTCGATGGCGTCAGCTCGCTCTGGTGCAACGTTCACGGTCATCGTCATCCCGTGCTCGACCGGGCCCTCGCCGAGCAGACGGCGAAGCTCGCGCACTCCACGTTCCTGGGCCTTACCCATGAACCGGGTATCCGCCTCGCGGCTGCGCTGGTCGACGCTGCGCCCGAGGGACTGACTCGGGTCTTCTATTCGGACTCGGGCTCGACAGCTGTCGAGATCGCACTCAAGCAGTCGTTTCAGTACTGGCAGATCACGGGCAAGCCTTCAAAGCAGCGCTTTCTCCGGCTCGGCGAGGCCTACCATGGTGACACCCTGGGTGCGGTCGGCGTCGGGGGCATCGACCTGTTTCACCGGGTGTTCGGACCGCTGCTCGTGAACAGCATCGCGCTCCCGTCACCCGCGGGTACAGATGGCTCCGAGTCGATCGAGAGACTCGAGTACGAGCTGACGACGCGCTCGCACGAGATCGCAGCGTTGGTCGTGGAACCTCTCGTTCAGGGCGCCGCCGGAATGCTGGTCCACCCCCGCGGCTTCCTCAAGCACGCGGCACTTCTCTGTCGCCGCCACGGCGTTCACCTCATCGTCGACGAGGTTGCCACCGGCTTTGGTCGCACCGGTCGGATGTTCGCGTGCGAGCACGAGGACGTTTCGCCGGACTTCTTGTGCCTCGCGAAAGGCATCGCTGGCGGCTACCTGCCACTCGCAGCAACCCTTGCCACCGAGGAGATCTACGCGGCGTTCTTGGGGCGCCGTGCCGAGCTCAAGCACTTCTTCCATGGCCACACCTTCACCGCGAACCCGCTGGCATGCGCGGTTGGCCTCGCGTCCCTACGCCTGCTCCAGTCGGACACGCTGCCCAACACGAGGGCGCGGATTCCCGAGCTGAGCGCCGCCTTGTACCGAATCAACGAGATCCCGGGTGTGCGGCAGGTCCGGCAGGTCGGCATGATGGCTGGCATCGAGCTCGTTCCAATCGACGGGCGAGCGCTCGGTGTGGAGGTCTGCGAACGGATTCGTGGTCACGGGGTGATCTTGAGGAACCTCGGTGACGTGATCGTGTGGATGCCGCCGCTGAGTCTGCACCCAGCGGATCTCGTGCTGCTGGAGAAGGCCACGACCAAGGCGATCCGCGAGACCCTGCCGTGAAGGGACTGTTCGTGACGGGGACTGACACGGGGGTTGGTAAGACCTTCGTGTGCTGCGCCTTGATCCGAGCGGCCCGCGCGGCTGGCCACCGAGTGTTCGCCTTCAAACCGATCGAGACTGGCTGTCCTCCAGGTCAGCCAGGCGAGGATCAGCGAGCGCTGGCCGAGGCCTCCGGAGATGTGCTTCGTGGAACGTATCGGTTGGAGCAAGCGGCTGCGCCCTGGGTTGCCGCTCAGGCAGCGGGAGTCGAGATCGAGCTTGAGCGCGTCACCAGCGACCTCCAGAGGGCCTCAGGCTTCGGCCGGGTGGTGGTGGAAGCCGCGGGCGGTTGGCGGGTCCCCATCACTCGCACTGCAGACACGGCAGACCTGGCACGCGTATGTGGCCTGCCTGTGGTCGTCGTCGCGCGGGCCGGACTTGGAACCATCAACCATACGTTGCTAACCCTCGAGGCCATCGCATCTGATGGGTTGGAGGTTGCCGGCGTCGTGCTCTCGGTTCGGCCCGGCGACGACGCCGAGTTTGCTCGGAGTAATGCACGGCAGATCCGCGAACGGTCGCGGGCAGCTGTGTTCTGTCTACCCGAGCTTCCCAGTCTCTAAAGCCCGGTATTCCGTTGACTCTCGGCCCTTTTGCTTCGAACATGTTCCAGTGGAAACATTTTCACGGGGAACACTCGATCCATGGTGGGTGACCGGATTCTGCGACGGCGAGGCAAGTTTCACTTTCAGTCGCTCGAACGCGAACGTGGCCCTCTATTTTGCGGTCAAGCTGACCGCCACGGACCGAGCACTACTTGAACGCCTGAACGAGTTCTTTGGAGTCGGGAAGATCTACGATGTGAAGGCTCGTGCCCCGGCCGGACCCAGCAAGACTGCGGCCCTCTATCGCGTGACGAAACACGACGAACTGCCGCGAGTGACGGCACACTTCGATGCCTATCCAATCCAGGGCGAAAAGGCTGCCGCCTATCGCATCTGGCGGACGATGGTCGAGATCAAGACGACCTTCCGCGGTCGGGAGGGGGCTACGCTGAAGGAGTTGACACACACGCTGTCTGCTCTCCAGGCCCGCAATCGAAGCTAGCGCTAGAGAAACGTTGCCTGGCGCAGCTCGGAGAACAGCACGCGGAGCTGGCCAGGTTGATGGTGCGCGTTGAGGCCGCTCGGGTTAGGTAGCAGCCAGACCACGGTGGATCCGATCGGATCCGGCTGACGGCCACCGGTGGCCTTCGGTTGGCCGAACGCGGTGCGGAACGCGGTGAAGCCAACCACCGCCAGAAAGCGGGGTCGGTAGCGCAGGACCTTGCGGCGCAGCGCGCGGCCGCCGGCGCGGAGCTCGTCGGGCGAGAGCTCGTCCGCGGTAGCGGTGGTGCGGCCCACGATGTTCGTGAGGCCGAGGTTCAGGTCGAGGAGCGAGCGGTCATCGGAGCCGGTGAACAACCGCGGCGTGAAGCCGGATGCGTGGAGGGTTGGCCAGAACCGGTTGCCAGGCCGCGCGAAGTGGTGGCCAGCAGCGGCGGAGTAGAGGCCGGGGTTGATGCCGCAGAACAGGACGTCGAGATCGGATGCGATGACGTCGCGCAGCCTCTTCGTGGAAGCCGCGGCGACCTCTGGCTTGGTCGGCTTCCACGGAACGTTGGTCGTGGAACGGGGCATCAGCCCGGCTTGCGGAGCGAGAGGATCGCGCGCGACTTCCCTTCGACGGAGTAGCTGTGGCGCTCGACGCCAGCGGGAAGGTCGTCGCGGGGTACTCCTTCGAACCCGAACACCGTGCCCCCAGGCCGAACGTGCTTGAGACCCGTCGCGAACCACTCCTTGAGATCGAACGTCGCGCGTGAGCATGCGGCGTCGTAGCTGCGAATCGCGTGGCCTTCGATGCGCACGGCGAGTGCCTCCAGGTTCTCGATCTCGAGCTCGCGAACCGCGGTGCGAAGAAACGCGTGCTTCTTGTGAACCGGCTCGAGGGCGGTGAACTGGATCTCGGGACGTACGATGGCCGCGACGACGACGGGAAGACCCCCGCCCGAGCCGACATCGAGGACTCGGCCAAAATCGTTGAGGCGCTGGACGAGGTAGAGGCAGTCCGTGATGTGCTCGTCGATCTCGTCCGTCGAGCGCGCCGCCGAGAGGTTGATCGCCTTGTTCCACTTGAGAAACAAAGCATTGAAATCATCCAGCTTCCTGCGAACCACCGCACTCGTGACTGGCCGCGTCATGAGGATGCCTCGAGGATAAGCTGGCTCGCTCGGGGAACGACCACCACGGGGCCGGGGATATCACGAATCGCTGCATCGACCGAGCTCGCGTAGTCGAGCAAGGTGCTATCGACCTCCGCGCGGGATAACGAGCTGACCAGCTTGAGGGACACTCCAGGCGCGAGGCGCGGGAGCACGCCGATCTTGAAGATCGCCTCGTTGACCACGACCTTCGGCCCGATGCCGTCGAGGCACTCCGCGACGAGGACGAGCACTCCTCCCGGCTCGACCAGCGCGGCTGTCGCGGCAGCGATCTTGGCTGCCTGGTAGAGCGACGCGGTCACCGGCAGGACGTCGGAGGCGATCACGATGGGAGCGCGGGGTGCGGCGACGGTGAACCACGCCCGGGCCAGCGCCGCACCCGCGCGGAAGGCGGCGTCGAGGTCACCGGCGACGACAGCGTGGATCTCGCCGTCCGGCGCTCCGACGCCATTGACCAGGAACACGGGCGTCGGAACCATTCCGCCGGCCTCGGCTAGATCCGCTCGGCACGGATTCCCGTCGACGCAGCCGGCCCGCGCACCCGGTTGGGTCTTGAGCTCGTGATTGATGCGGATCCCGCTGGCTTCGCCCAGCCCCGGAAACATCGCCTTCACACCCGCACCGAAGCCGGCGAAGTAGTGCGGTCGAATGCAGCCGGTGGCGATCACCAGGTCCGCCTCCAGGACACAGCGGTGAAGGCGGAC
>JAYVLW010000317.1:0-4570 GCA_043759315.1 Myxococcales bacterium | reverse complement strand
ATCAACCAGCGCGATCTGATCCTACCCAGTGACCCACACCGGCTTCCGCTCCGCTTCGAACTCCAACCCTTGTGAACACGCCGTAATGAACCCTGGCGCCTCCGCGAGCGATGTCCGAGTGATATCCGCCCATGACATTCCACGCGCACGCAGAACGTCCACGGTTGGGCCGAGCTTGTCGCCGTGCTTCGCGAGATTTCGTTCGCGATGCGCCCGCGCGCGCTCGAGCTACCGGCGCAGTGCGAGGCGGGCGAGGCCGAGACAGATCGCCGCGTTGACCGGGAGCCAGATGGCGCCGAGCCCGAACAACATGTAGGGGCTCTCGCTTGGTGTCGTAACCGATGTCGAGATCAGTGAAAGCGCGGTCGCGATGCACGCGGCGTCAGTGCGACCCCTTTGTGGATGGGTGCGGATCTTCCGCGTCGGCAGAAAGCTGATCGATTCCGCGGGGTTGGTTTCGGCGGGAGTATCCGAACTCTGGTGCCCATCCCGGTATTTGCCACTGTGACTACGTCGACACAGCTATTGTGAACCAGGAAGCCAATGCCCGGAGAATCACCCGTCATCCCCAAATGCGCAGCGGACGCCAACACGTGCAGCAGCCGAGAGATGCCGAACCCTCACTGTGCTGAACGCAAGCCGGTCTGGGCTATGGAAGCCTATTCCACTCACATCGGTTGCCTCCGTGCCGCCCCGAGCTATTGGAGTCGAGGCAGAATTCGGTACAACCCATTCTGAAAGACCACCAACAAGCCCCATGACGCCAAAGGGAGATTCACTACCGGTTATGACTCGTGGGATGTAGATAGCAACCACTTGTCGATCACCTATGGTTCGCACTTCAGCGTCTGGCAGCAATCTATATTCAAGATCATTGCCCCAGGGAAATAGTCTTTCATCAGCACCGCGAGCAGAAACCTCCCATTCCTCATTTGTCGGCAATCGCCCTCCCCGGGAGCGGCACAGGTTTAGGGCTTCTCCGTAAGTCGCTACAATCGCCTCGTCCTTGGGCGTCTGGTTCGTATAAACGTCGAAGTGGCACTTTCCGTCTTGCCGGCAGAAATAGGCGTCCCTCCACCGAGACGGCATTCGGTCGATATAGAAACCTTTGACTACTACCGTCCTTCGGGGATTTTCACCGCAAATGACTTCACCGACACAACCTATCGTATAGGAGCCCGAAGGAATCCATGCGCGCCCCTTCTCACCACCATAGCCGTTAGTCAGCGTCGTCGAGGTCGGCGAACAGTTCACAACCGTTAGGAACGACACCAGGAGCACGTTCATGGACACCTCCGTAGCAAGACACGCAACTCGCTTGCCGACAACGCCGTTATTCATCGCCCATACCAGTACCTCCAGCGAAGCGGTTACTACGGGCGTGCTGCCGTGGTGGTGCACGCGGTGGCCGACGAGAGATCGCCGGCCTTCGTGGCGCACTCGATCTGATCGCCGCTCATGTCCTGCTCGCAGCTCGCGAGAAACCGTCGGCCGATCGCCTGGCGCATCGCCGCACGATGGGCTGCGAGGTCCTTCGGCGAGCTGTGAGCCCCGGACTCGCTGAGGTCGATCATTTCGTTCGCGACGCGCCCGCGCGCGCTCGAGCTAGCGGCGCAGCGCGAGGCGGGCGAGGCCGAGACAGATCGCCGCGTTGACCGCGAGCCAGATCGCGCCGAGCCCGAACACCGACGGCATGTACGTGACCGCGAACATCGGCACCACCGCGAAGAACGCGAGGTGCGCCGCGACGCCGACGGCGAAGCCGGCGAGCGGCACGCGGGCGCGCTTGACGCCATAGCCGACCGCGAGCAGCGCGAGCGGGATCAGCGCGCTGAAGAACAGCGCGTTGCCGTGACCGCCCGGGCCGAGCAGGCCGAGGTCCCACGACGGCATGCCGTGGGTCAGCGCGTGGAACACCGGGGCTGACGACAGCGACGGTGCGAGGTACGGCAGGAAGAACAGGCCCGACGAGCCGAGCACGACGCCCGCGAGGTAGCTCGGACCGAGCTTGACGCCGAGGCCCTTGCGGCGCGCGGACGCGGCGATCGCGCCGGCCATCAGGAGGCCGAGGCCGAGCTGCCAGCCACCGGTCGACGAGCGAGCGCGGAGGATCGCGGCCGGCGCGTCCATGATGCCCGCGCCATACTTCTCGGCCGAGTAGGTCTGGTTCGCCGGCTTGCGCGCCGAGTCCTTGAGGATCTTCTCGACCGCGTTGGGATCGGTGACACCCTCGCCGACGATCAGCGCGGCGACGCCGGCCACGTGGGGCGCGGCCATCGACGTGCCCATGTACGACGCGTACTCGCTGACGGTCGGGTCGCCGAGCTTGATGGTGTTCTGCAGGACGCCGCCGTCGGGGTTGTTGCGACCACCGGAGGAGTCGCGGGTGTTGCCGCCGGGCGCCGCGATGTCGATGTCCTTGCCGGTGTTCGAGTAGAACGTGATCGCCTCGTCGGCCTGGGTGGCCGAGACCGCGATCGCACCGGGATACGCGGCCGGATAGCCGACCTTGTTGCGCGACTCGTTGCCCGCGGCGCACACGACCACGACGCCCTTGTCGTGGGCGTACGCGACCGCCTTCTTGAGGACCGCGGACGGGAACGCGCCGCCGAGGCTCATGTTGATGACCTTCGCGCCGTTATCGGCCGCGTAGCGGATCGCGTCGGCGATGCCACCGACGGAGCCCGAGCCCTGCGCGGACAGGACCTTGAGCGGCATGATGCGGACGTTGCGCGCGACGCCGGCGACGCCGATGCCATTGTTGGTCATCTGCGCGATCGTGCCGGTGACGTGCGAGCCGTGGCCATGGTCGTCGTTGGCGTGCTTGGTGTTGGTGACGAAGTCGTACGGCTTGACGTAGGTCAGGCCCTTGAGGTCCGGCAGCTCGACGAACTTCTTGTAGTCCTCGTACGCGACGCCGGTGTCGAGCACCGCGACGATGACGCCGTTGCCGTCGGCGAGCTTCCACGCCTGCGGCATGCCGATCTGGCGGAGGTGCCACTGCTTCGGGTACATCGGGTCATCCGGGAAGTTCGGGTGGGTGGTCGCGTCGTCGACGACGACGGCGCGCATCTCCATCTCCTCGGGAGACAGCATCATCATGCTGTCGGGCTCGGCGATCTCGACCTCGGGGTTGCGCTCGAGGATCGCGATGATGGCATCGCGGCGACCGGGCTCGACGTGCGCGCGGTAGAGCTTGCTGTCGGCCGCGGTGTCGTCGATGAGGGCGAGCTGGATCCCGGCCTCGCGCTCGATCGCGGCGATGTCGTCGGGCGTGACGTCGTCCTTGAGGTCGACGAGGATGTCGTCCGGATCGGTGACCGCGGAGACCCGATCGGCCGCTTGCTCGACCTCGGTGTTGCCCGGATCGGTCTTGCCGCGGAAGTGCCAGTACAGGAGCACCAGCGCGACGATCACGAGCAGCCAGAGGATCTTGCCGAGGCTGCTACCGCGCTTCGGTTGGGTCTCTTCGTCCATGACGATCAGTATAGGTCGTCAAATCAGGATCCGCTCGTCCGCAGGTGTCTCGTCCTCGCCCAGCATGAGCTGGTTATCGATCTCGCGATCTTCGGCCAACGCTTCGAGATAGCTCTTGATTTCGGGCATGGCCGCCACGATCCGGGAGACGTACTCGCGGGCGAGGAACAGCACCGTGGCCGGCCGCTGGGCGACCACGGTGGCGGTGGTCGCGACGTTCCGTAGCAGGGACATCTCGCCGAACACGTCGCCGGTGCGAAGTCCTCCGAGCGGGACGGTGGTGCCATCCGAGGCGCGGCGCGAGACATCGAGCTCGCCGGACAGCACGACGAACAGACCGCGGCCCTCCTCGCCCTCGTTGATCACGTGGGTCCCGGGGGCGACATCATGGCTGGTGAACCGGCGGAGCAGATCGCGCTGCTGCATCCGGTTGAACGGCTTCCACAGCGGGGACGTCGCCATGAGGTTTCCGAGCAGGCGCTCGCGTGTGAACCCGTGGAGCGCCTCGGCGACGGCGCCCAGCTCGTCGGCGAGCGAGGCCAGTGATTGGCGGCCGACCTCGAGGAGATCGCAATCGGTCACGCAGCCGACGGTGGCCGAGCGCGGCTGGGCCGAGAGGAGCGCCATCTCGCCGAACACCGCGCCCTCGCCGAGCTGCGCGAGATCGGTCTGCCGGCCGAGGCCATCAGTGGCGTACACGCGGAGCTGGCCGCCCGCGACGAAGAAGAACGAGTTGCCGGGCTCGCCCTCCGCGAGCGCGCTCGCCCCGGCGGGGAGCCGTCGCAGCACGAGGGTGGTCAGCACCCGCTTGAACGCCGCCTCCGACATCGACGACAGCAGCGGGATCGGGTGCACTGCCTCGGGATATTCCTTGAATGTCGCGGTGGCGTGCTCGGCGCGCGCGAGCGCCTGCGCGACCATATCGTTCGGCGCGGGCAGGCGAACATCGGGGACGACGACCTGCAGGCTGTCGACGGGGAGAGAGATGCGGGTCGCGCTCTTGCCGAGCAGCTCGGATTCGACCCCGTAGCTCACGACGAGCATCGTCGTCAGATCGCTCGCGTCGGCGCCGTACGCTTCGAGGACGCGGGTG
>JAYVLW010000316.1:0-11898 GCA_043759315.1 Myxococcales bacterium | reverse complement strand
GCTGTTGCTGCTCGCGCAGGTCCTCGCGCTCGGCCATACCGCGACGGTCCAGCACGTTCGCTGCGCCGCGCACGGCGAGCTGGTCGAGGGGGCGAACGTCGATGTCCATGCCGGCGATGGCGTCCGCTTCGTCGGTGCCCGAGCCGGCACCGGCGGCGACGACCACTGCGAGCTTGCCGCCGCGCTCCACCACGCCGCGACCACCGCGCGCCCATCGATCGCCTTCCTCGCGACCTCTCCGAGCGCGCTCGTCGCCGTGCCCCCGGTCGAGACCGTCCTTCCCACGACCATCTACCTGTTCGCTCCGAAGACCTCGCCGCCGGATCTCTGGGTCTCGCTCACCTAGATCGATCCTCTCTTCCGTTCGAGGTTGTTCATGCTCATGCTCCATCGCGGGTGCGCACTCGCGCTCCTGCTGTTCGCCTTCCACGGGGTTCTCGCGCCCCCCGCCGCGGCGTCGGTCGACTCCGTCATCCAGGGCACCGTGCAAGACGCCCTGCTCCACCCTCTGCCCGGTGCCACCGTCGTGCTCCACGATGCGTCCGGCAAGACCGTCGCTTCCACCACCACAGGCCCCGACGGAACGTTCAAGTTCCCGAGCGTGCCGTTCGGCGACTACACCGTCGAGGCGACGTCGCCTGGCCTCGTCGAGGATCACCAGCACGTCCAGATCGCCTCGTCGGAGGTGAAGACGCTCGAGCTCACGCTCGTCAGCGAGAGCGAGGTCATCGAGATGAGCGAGGACTGGGCCGTGCCCGAGCCGAGCAAGGCGACCGGATCGGTGTCCACCGTCGATCGCCAGCAGCTCGACGAGTTGCCCGGCGCCGATGATCGCCCGGTCACCCAGGTGATCGCGACGCAGCCCGGATTCGTCGCGGACGCGCTCGGTAGCGTGTACGCACGCGGCACGCACTCGAGCATCCAGTACCAGATCGATGGCATTCCGGTGCCCGACTCGGTCGGCAGCCTGTTCGCCGCGTCGATCCCGGTCCGCCTGATCGAGGGTCTCGAGCTGATCACCGGCGGGATGCCGGCAGAGTATGGCCGCCGTCTCGGCGCGGTCGTGAATCTGTTGACGCGCCGCGCGGGTGATGCCCCGAGCGGCGCGGCCACGGTGCGCTACGGCTCGTACCAGACCGTCGAGCCCGGTGTCGCGTACTCCACCAAGGCCGGGCCGATCGGCGTGTTCGTTGGCGGCAGCTACGCATACAGCCAGCGCGCACTCGATCCGCCGTCGCGCGACGTGGTGTTCCACGATACCGGCCAGAGCGCGCGCGTGTTCACGCGGCTCGACTACCAGCCGTGCGAGCTCAACCGCCACGAGCTGTTCGCGACCTACGCTCACAACCGGTTCCAGATCCCGCTCGATCCCACGATCCCGGTGTGGGATCCGGCTGCGCCGCGCCCGCCCGACGAGTATGGCAACGATGCGCCGGCGCACATCCCGCTCGATACCCGTGCGACGGAGACCGAGGACGAGCTGTTCGTCGCGTACTCGTTCTCGCACCGGTTCGATGACAAGAGCAGCATCCAGGTCGCGCCGCTGTACAAGCTGTCACGTGGTCGCCTGTTCGGCGACGCGACCCACGCCCTCGGCCCCGCCGCGGATCCCGGCGCCACGGCGAGCGATGTGGATCGCACCGCGCATCACGGGGGCGCGATCGGGGCCTACTCGCTCCTCACGGGGCGGCACTTGATCAAGACGGGCATCGAGATCGATGGCCTCTACGGCAAGACCGATTACGCCGCGTACGACGACACCGGCGTGACGCGCGGCACCGATCGCACGACCGCGATCACCACGGGTGCGTACGTCCAGGACAGGTGGACCGCCGGCAAGGTCGTCGCGGATCTCGGGTTCCGGATCGATCAGGTACACGTGATGCTGCAAGGCGGGGCCACCGATGACTCGTTCGGCGCCTCGCCGCGCGCCGGCGTGTCCTACGCGTTCACGAAGGACACCGTGGCGCACGCGTTCACCGGCGTGCTGTGGCAGCCGCCCGCTCCTCTCGACGCCGCGAACGCGGCGCGCGCGCTCGGCGTGGTCCCCGCGGATCAGGAGGTCGCGTACGACCTGAAGCCCGAGACGGACGTGTTCTCGGAGCTCGGTCTCATCACGAAGCTGTCGAGTCACCTCCGCGGCGGACTCACTGGCTGGGGCCGCTACGCGTGGAACCAGCTCGACAACACGGCGATCGGCTCGACGAGCCTGGTGTCGAGCTACAACTTCAAGCGCGGCCGGGCGTTCGGCATCGAGGGCACGCTCGAGGCCCGCGTCGGGCCGTGGCTGTCGTTGTTCGCGAACGGCGCCTACGGCAAGGCGCAGGGCCAGGGCATCGCGTCGGCGAAGTACCTGTTCGATCCGGCGGATGTCGCGAGCACCGCATGGCAGACCCTCGACCACGCGCAGACGGTGACGGCGAACGCCGGTGGCACGGTGCGCGACGGCAGGTTCACGGCGACCGCGCTCGCGACGTATGGCTCGGGGCTGCGCACCGGACCCTCGAACACCGATCACGTCCCCGGTCACGTGAAGGTCGACGTGTCGACGAGCTACACGTTCGCGCCGCATGCGTATCCCGTGAAGCTCGGCATCGACATCGTCAACGTGTTCGATGCGCGCTTCGCCTATCGGATCGCGAACGGCTTCGTCGGTAGCTCGTACGCTGCGCCGCGCACGGTGTTTCTCTCGCTCAGCGTGCCGCTCGCTGCCGAGCCGCACCACAAGGGCGAGTAGCTCAGAACACCGAAGGCGGAGGCGAGATCTTCGTCCCGCCGGCGAGGTTACCGTGCAGCCACACGATGCCGGCGGCGCCGCCGCCACCGCCGCCGCCGCCGTTCGCCCCCGGGGCCGGCCTGGAGCCGCTCTCCGCCGCATCGACGCTCGACGTGCCGTGGCCTCCGCGTCCGCCATGGGTAGGTGACTCGGGGAGACCGCCGATGCCGGAGACATCGACCAGCGTCGCGCCGTCGCCACCAGGATCTCCGTTGCTCGCCTGGCCGCCGCCGCCGCCGCCGCCGCCGTGCGCGATGACCGCACCGAGCACCTGGATGCTCGGCGCGTCGAGCACGACGAGGCCGCCCGAGCCACCACCACCGCCGCCGCCGCCACTGCCCTGGAGCGAGCCCGCGCCGCCACCACCACCCGACGCGTAGATCGCTCCCGCCGCGATGATCGAGATCTGACTTCCCCCGAGCAGCGCGATCGCACCGCCCGACTTGCCCGCCAGCCCGCCGCTCTGCCCGTTACCCGGGGCCCCCGCTCCGCCCGCGCAGCCACCGCGGATCACGGTGAGGTTGACGATCGGCGCGACGAGTCCACCGACACCGCCGTTGGCACCCGCACCACCGACACCCCCGAGCGTCCCGAAGCTACCCCCGGCACCACCGCCGCCGTCATTCGCCGTGGTCCCCGTCTGCGAGGCGACACAAGGCAGCGTCGTGGCCGCAGCGCCGAGCATGCCCGCGCGCGGCGAGGAGACGCTGATCGTGCCGTTGACCGTGATGCTCCCCGAACCGATGAACACGAGCGCGCGGCTGCCGGTGACCAGGGTGTTCTCGATGCTGATGTGGCCACCGGCGATCACGCAGAGGTCGGGGCCACCGGGCTGCGTGTGGACGTCGCAGCGAGGATCGGCGGCGGTATCGAGGGCGCCCGCGATGATGATCGTCCCGACCGGCGGCGACGCGACACACACCCGTGTCAACGAACCGAAGCAGACCTGGCCGTCGAAGACGAACGTGTCGGACATCGGCACGTCGATGCTCGCGTCCGCCGTGGAGAAATCATCGATCCCGAGCAGGGCGTGACATCCCGCGCTCGAGCACACCGCCAGCAGCGTCGCAAACCGAACCACCGAACGAGCCTATCACTCGACCTTGAGCGGCGGTGGCCGTCTCGGGGCCTCGGCGTCCGCGGTCTCCGCGGCCACGTCCCGCGTGAACGACACGAACGCCATCGCGGGACGCCGCGAGTGCTCGCTCGTCACGAACCGGATCCCCTCGAGCGTCCAGCCCTGCGGGATCCACTCGTTGACGCACAGCTCGAGGCTCTCGTCGGTGACCACCGAGAGCTCCACGAACTTGTACTGCAACGCCACGCGCTAGTCCTTCGCGAGCAGCTTCGCCGCCGCGGGCGCGTGGTAGCTGATGATGATGTCGGCGCCGGCGCGGCGGATACCGGTGAGGGTCTCCATCATCACGCGGTCGTGATCGATCCAGCCGTTCTTCGCGGCGGCCTCGATCATCGCGTACTCGCCGCTGACGTTGTACGCGGCGATCGGCATGTTGATCTCGTCGGAGACCGCGCGGATCACATCGAGATACGCGAGCGCGGGCTTGACCATGATGATGTCGGCGCCTTCGGCGACGTCCATCGACGCCTCGCGCACCGCCTCGGCCACGTTCGCGTAGTCCATCTGGTGACCGCGGCGATCGCCGGAGGTCGGCGCGGACTCCACGGCCTCGCGGAACGGACCGTAGTACGCCGACGCGTACTTCACCGAGTACGCCATGATCGCGGTCTGATCGAAGCGCTGCTCGTCGAGCGCCTCGCGGCACGCGGCGACGAACCCATCGAGCATGCCCGACGGCGCGACCACATCGCAGCCCGCCTTCGCGTAGCTGACCACCGTCCGCGCCAGGTTCTCGAGCGTGGCGTCGTTATCGAGCTCGCCGTCGTGCAGCACGCCGCAGTGGCCGTGGTCCGTGTACTCGCAGAAGCAAGAGTCCACCATCACCACCAGCTCGGGGCGTGCCTTCTTGATCGAGCGGATCGCCTTCTGGACCACGCCCGAGTCCTTCCACGCCTCGGAGCCGACGGCGTCCTTGTGTTCGGGAATGCCGAACAAGATCACCGCCGGGATGCCGAGATCGGCGGCGCGCGAGGCCGCATCGGTCGCCTTGTCGACGGAGAAGTTGAACTGACCGGGCAACGAGCCGATCGGCTTCTCGACACCTGAACCGGGCACGACAAACAGCGGATAGACGAAGTCGTCAACGCTGAGCCGGGTCTCGCGGACCATGCGGCGGAGCCCCTCGGTGCGACGCATCCGGCGTGGCCGGTAATCCGGGAAGTTCATGTGCTGCCTGGATACACCGCGGCGACCGCGTTGGCCAACCCCTCGGGGGTCGGGCTTGTCGCGACGGAGACCGTGAGGACGCCGGCCTCGCGCAACACCGCGCCCGTGGTGTCGCCGATCGCGGCGAACGCCACCCGCAGGCTCGCGAGCGGCCCCACCGCGTTGCCGAGCGCCGCGACCTGCGACGGCGCGAACACCGCACACACCGCGGCGCGGCCCGCAAGGAGCAGCTGCTTCCCCTCGGCGATGCTCGGATCGTCCGGCGCCGTCTGCACCGTGCGATACGCGATGACGTCGACGATCTCGGCACCGGCAGAGCGCAGCACCGCGATCGCATCATCGCGGCCATCCTCCGCACGCGGCACCAGCACGCGTCGACCCGCGAGATCACGCGAGGTCACCATCGCCTGCGCGAGGCTCGCGCCGTCGTGCGCAGTCGGAGGCTGCTGTGCTCGGATCCCCGCGGCCGCGAGCGCTCGCTTCGTCGCCGGCCCGACCGCCCACACTTCGGGGAGCTGGCGCGCCCCGCGCTCGACGACCTTCGCGAGCGCCGCCGCCGCCTTCGCACTCGCGATCACGATCGCCGCGTGGCCACCGTGCTCGAGCGCACGGGCGAGCGCGCCCTGATCGCGTGGTGGCTCGGTGTGCGTCACGGGCATCGCGACCACGTCGAGGCCCAGCGCCGCAAGGGTGGTGACATAGCCCGAGTGCGCATCGAGCTCGCGCGTGACCACCGCGAACGCCATGCCGGTAGCATACGCGACTTGGCACGCGGCCACGTCCGATCGATGCGATCACCGCGATGGTCCGCTGGTCGCGTGATAGCGTTCACGTGTGCGAAGTCGCCTGGCGGTCGTGGGCTCGCTCGTCGCGATCGCGGCGTGCTCGAACAACGGGGCGGTCAAGCGTGAGGACGGTGACATGCCGCCAGCCAAGCAGGAACCCGGCGCGAAGCAGCCCAAGGTCTACGTCGGTACCCCCGGCGGCGAGATCGCGGTCTCGGTCGAGGTCGTCAACACCTGGCCGAAGATCGAGAAGGGCCTGATGTTCCGCGAGCACCTCGGGCTCGACGACGGAATGCTGTTCTTCATGGGCTACGAACACGACCACGCGTTCTACATGCGGAACACGCTGATCCCCCTCGACATGATCTTCATCAAGAAGGACATGACGGTCGGCGGTGTCGTCGAGAACGCCGAGCCGCGCACCGAGACGCTACGCAAGGTCGGCGTGCCGACGCTGTACGTCCTCGAGGTCAACGGCGGCTACGCGCGATCACACGGCGTGATCGCCGGTGCAAAGGTCCGCTTCGAAGCGATGCCCTGATCGCCTACGGCGCCCCGCTACCACTTCCGCTGCCGCCACCCGGCGCCGGCGGCGCATCCGGGATCAATGCCGGAACATCCACCACGACCTCGACCGACTGCGTCGGCGGCGAAGCGCCCACCGTCACGGCCTTGCACACCGCCGGCAGCGCATCGCCGTGGCGCTCGGCGTAGCCCATCGCGCCCATGCCCTTGATCTCGGCGGGGAACGGCACGATGCACGCGCTGTAGGTCCCCGGCATCAGCTCCTTGAACACCGCGGGCTCGCCGTTGCGCAGGATCAGCCACTGCGATGCCCCGGGACCCGCGGCCGCCATCTTGAGCTGCAGCTCGTTCGCGCTCTTCACCCCGATCACGCCGCTCGCGAGCCAGGCATTCGCCACGCCGAGCGCTCCGGTCCGCGCCTTCGGCGTCACGGTGAGCGCGACGGAGCCGGGCTCGACGGCGAGATCGATCGAGACCTCCTTGCCCGACGGGACGGCGACCTGCTTCGAGTAGAACCGCATGCCCGTCATCGGCATGCCGAGCGTCGCCGACACCTTGTAGATGTCGGGGGCGAGCTTGTCGAACCGGTAGGTACCGTCGGGGCCCGAGGCGACGTTGTAGAGCGCGCCCGGTGTCGTCGTCGATTGCGCGCTCACGAACACGCCCTCCGCCGGCTTGCCACCCTGGCGGAGCACGCCCTTCAGCGAGCCGAACACCTGGAGCTCGAGCGTCAACTCGGCCTGACCGGGCATGTCGGTGGGGAGCCGCAGCGCCTTGGAGCGGCCGAGGCTCGCCTGCTCCGCGACGATGGTGATGTCGCCGTCGCCGAAGCCGGAGAGCGTGAACGTGCCGTCGTCGCCCGTGGTGGTCTCCTTCGTGCCGCGGCTCATCGGGTTGAACATCTGCGCGCTGTTCGAGGATCCGGTGCCGAAGATCATCCGGCCCGCGAACACCTTCGCGCCGGGAACCGGCTTGCCCTCCGCGAGCACCACGCCCGCGATCCCGCGGCCGCGCGCGACGGTGATCGTGCCGACGTCCGTGGTCTTGCCCGGCGCGATGGTGACCTCGAGGGCGCGGGTCTGGAAGCCGGCGCCGCGAACCGAGAGCTCGATCTTCTTCGCCGGAGCGAGCGAATCGAGCGTGAACTCCTCGCCGGAGTACGTCTGCTGCTGCATGCCGACCGACACCGTGTACGCGCCAGGGGCCGTGCCGTCGGAGAACGCGACCTTGCCCTTCACGGCCCCCTCGGGTTCGAGGACCAGCCGGAGGTCCTTCACGCCGGTCTCGGCGACGGTGCCCTCGCCGAAGCTGCGGCGGCCGCGGCTCGCGGCCTGCGCGGGCTGCGCGTTGACGAGGTAGCTCCCTGGCGCGAGCCCCGTGAGCGTGAACTTCCCGGCGGCGTCGGTCAGCTCCTGGGGAAACCCGCGCAACCGCCACTGCACCATGTCGGGCACCGATGCCTGGTTGCGGAAGTTCGGCCCCGCGGAGACCTGGACGCCCTCGATGGGCTGGCCCTTCGGATCGACGACGATTCCGGCGATCGTGCCGGTGACATCGAGGGCGAGCGTGACATCCCCGACGTCGCCCTTCGTCGCATCGACGGGCACGCTCGCCGACGCGGCGGTCTCGTGGATCGCGACCGCGATCAGCTCGCGGCGCGGCATGCCGCGGATCTCGAACGCGCCCTTGTCATCGGTGAAGGCCTGGCGCGGCGGCGCGACGATCATCGAGCGCAGCGCGAGCCCCACGCGCACGCGCGCACCGGAGACCGGCTGCTTGGCGGCATCGATGACCCGCCCCCGGATCACCGCGCCCGCGGCCATCGTGATCGTGACGCCGGTGCGCTCGGTCTTGCCGTCGAGCGTGATCAGCGTCGACGTCCCGGGAGCGAGATCGTCGTGCGACGCGACGAGGCGGAACGAGCCGGCGGGGAGCGCGGGGAACGCGAACGCGCCATCGGCCCCCGAGACCACGGCATCGCGCCGATCATCGGCTTGCTGGCTCCAGTCCGAGGCGCCGCTGTACACGACATGCGCGCCCGCCACGGGCTTGCCTTGCTCGTCGACGACGGTGCCCGAGACCCCGGCGCCGGGGACCAGGGTGAGGGACACCGAATTGTCGCCGGAGCCAACCTGGAGCCACTGGAACACGTGCGCCATCCCGGGCGCGAACGCGGCGACCTGATACCCCCCGGGGACCACGGCGACGAACGTGGCGACGCCGGCCTTGGTGGTCTCGTGCTGCTCGTCGATGCCGCGCAGCTCGACCGTCGCGCCATCGACGGGTTTGCCATCGGGCGTGGTGACCCGCACGGAGACCTTCGCCGCGGGCCGGAGGCGCAACACGACCGGCTCGCTGGTCTGCGTGAGCTTCGCAGTGACCGGTCCGGCGATCCCACCCGGACCCCGTGCGACGAGGGTGTAGGGCCGGCCGACGAGGTTGTCGAACGCGAAGCTGCCATCGTCTTCCGAGGTAGCGGTGCGCGGCGGGTTCGAACCGAGGACGACCGTGACGCCGGGTGCGGGCTTGTCACCGTCGCCGAGCACTTGGCCCTCGAGGCGCAGCGCGCCCTTCGGATCGTCGTCGATCATCACGGGGATCTGCGGAGATCGGTCGTCGCCGAGGCCGCTGCGGCGCGGTGCGTCGGACGGTTTCGCAGGTGTCGCGACCTGCGCGGAACCCGGTGTACCCGATGTGGGTGTTGCAGCCTCGTCGCGCCGACTCCACCAGAAGGCGAGCGCGGCGACGAGCGTGAGAGCTACCACCACCACGACCGTCAGCTTGCGGCTCATGTTGCGCGGAGTATCACACCGCCTTTGTCCTCCAGTTGTGCCTACTCGTGGTTCTGCGATAGAACGTCGGGGTACTACTAGCCCAGGGGAATCACATGGCATCGCTCCGTCCGCTGTTCTATCTCGCCGCTGCCCTTCCGCTCTTCGTCGCCTGTGGCGGCGACGATGGCGGCACCGTCATCCCGGAAGGCACGCACACGCAGTACGTCGCGAAGAAGGCGAGCGTCCCCACCAACAACAACCAGGCTCGCGAGTTCGGTCTCGACCTCAACAAGGACAAGACCGTCGATAACCAGCTCGGCATGGTGCTCGGCACCCTCGCGTCGATGGGCTTCGACATCCAGGGCACGATCGACGCGGCCGTCGCCGAGGGCAGCATCATCCTCCTCGTCGACTTCCAGACCAAGGACTTCACGAACACCACCGCCGCGGGCCTCAAGGTCCTCCTCGGTACGAACCCGATGCCCGCCGCGTGCAACGCGGCCGAGAAGTACTGCAACGACGCGATGCCGCCGGTGTGCACCGGGTGCGGTCACCACCTCACCGGCACCGGCAACTTCGCCATCGACCCCAAGTCGCCGGACTCGGCGGCGGTCGGCGGCAAGATCATCAACGGCACGTTCAACGGCGGCCCCGGCCTGATCTCGCTGCAGATCGCGCTCGGCGGCACCACGGCGATCCAGCTCGACCTGATCGGCGCGCGCGCCAAGGCCTCGGGCATCACCGCCGACAAGATGGACAGCGTGATCCTCGCGGGCGCGCTGACCGATGAGGACCTCAACACCAAGGTCATCCCGGCGATCGCGGACCAGATCGCGCCGATCATCACGCGCGACTGCCCGATGCCCCTCGTCGCGGGCTGCGGCTGCAAGGCCGGCTCCACCGGCAAGACGGTCCTCGATCTGTTCGACGGTGACATCATGGGCACCACCAAGGACTGCAAGGTCTCCGTCGACGAGATCAAGGGCAACAGCCTGATCCAGTCGCTCCTCGCCCCCGACGTGACCATCGACGGCAAGATGGCGCTGTCGCTCGGCATCAAGGTCGAGGCGACCAAGGCCGTGTTCCCGGCGCAGGACTGAGCACTCGTCGTCTGCTCGACGCGGCCATGGCAACGTGGCCGCGTTTGTCGTTTCGGCTACGCGATGACGGACACGCGATCGCGCGCGAGCGCAGCGGCGCCGACCAGGCCCGCGTCATCCCCGAGCTCGGCAGGCACAACCGAGAGCCGTTCACTGATCGCAACCGGGGTCACGACGAGCAGCGTGGTCTCGACCAGATCGTAGAGCACCGGCGTGCGGCCCAGGAGACCGCCACCCAGCACGAGGCGCTCCGGGTTGAGCAGCGCGAGCGCATTGCCCAGCGTCACCGCGAGCAGCGGCGCCAGCTCGCTCCACAGCGCGAGGGCCCACTCGTCGCCCTCGCCGGCTGCCTGGTCGACGTGGCCCGGGGTGACGTGCTCCACGCCGCCCGCGAGCCGGACGGCGGAGGACCTCGCGCCGGCCGCGAGCTCGGTGGCGATCCGCTTCGCGACGTAGCTGCCCCCGACGTACGCTTCCACGCAGCCGCGCTGACCGCATGCGCATGGCGCCGCGTCATCCTCCCAGCGCACCTTCACGTGGCCGATCTCGCCCGCGCAGTTCGAGACGCCCTCGATGAGCTGACCGCCGGCGATCACGCCGCCGCCGATCCCCGTCCCGACGTAGACACCGAGCACGTCGCGGCATCCGCGCGCCGCGCCCGCCACCGCCTCCCCCCAGACGACCGCGTTGACGTCGTTGTAGACGCCGACCGAGAACCGCGGGCCGAGCCGGGCCGCGAGCAGCTCGCCGAACGCGACGTCGCGCCAGCGCAAGTGCGGCGAGTTCGCGACCGTGCCGCGGCGATCGCGGAGCATCGCCGCGATGCCGACGCCGAACGTGACGGGGCCGGTCGGCGCGAGCCCCTCCGCCGCCACGGCGAGGCGCTCCACGATGGTCTGCGGATCACGCGGCTCCCCGACCTCTTCCTTGTGAACCGCTGCGGGAACGAAGCCGGTCCCGAACGAGGCGATGCGGAAGTTCGTGCCGCCGAGATCCACGCCGAGGTGCGCCGTCATGCGCGCTTCGCGGTCTCGAGGTGGGCGTCGATGATCGCCTTGATCTCCGCGAGTCGCGGCGCGGTCTGCGCCTCGCACCGCATGACCAGCGCGGCTTGCGTGTTCGACGCGCGGAGCAGGCCCCAGCCGCCTTCGAACTTCGCGCGCACGCCATCGATATCGACGACATCGGTGACCCGCGGATCCGCGCGCAACAGGCGCGTGACCTCGGCCACCACGGCGAACTTGTGCTCGTCGGGACAGTCGATGCGCAGCTCCGGCGTGTTGATCATCACCGGGAGCTCGTCGGCGAGCTCCGCGAGCGTCCGCGTGCCCCGCGACAACAGCTCGAGCAGCCGCGCGCCGGCGTAGATCCCGTCGTCGAAGCCGAGCCAGCGATGCGCGAAGAACATGTGGCCCGACATCTCGCCGGCGAGCTGCGCGCCGGTCTCCTTCATCCGCGCCTTGATCAGCGAGTGGCCGACCTTCCACATCTCGGGCTCGCCGCCGGCCTTCTTCAGCTCGTCGTACATCGCCTGCGAGCACTTCACCTCACCGACGAACTTCGCGTGGGGGACCTCGGCGAGGAGCGCCTTGCCGAACAGGATCATCAGCTGGTCGCCCCACAGGATCCGGCC
>JAYVLW010000315.1:0-5098 GCA_043759315.1 Myxococcales bacterium | reverse complement strand
GCGATCTCGTGACGCGCGGCGTCCACCGCAGCGGCGAGCGCCACGCCATGCGCTTCTGCGGCGGCGGCGATCGCTGTGCGCTGTGCCTCGGCGGCGGCGGCGATCTCCGCGGCGTGCACCGAGCGCGCGGTCGACAGCTCCTGCGCGTGCGCATCCTTCGCGGCGGCGACCGCCCTGTCGCTTGCCTCGCGCGCGGCGGTCGTCGCCGCGGCGTGCTCGGCCTCGAGCTCCGCCTTCTGCTTCGCGATCGCCGCGGCGTGCGCCGTGGCCGCGGCGGTCTTCGCCGCGGTCGACTGTGCCTGCACGGTCTCGAGCTCGGCGCGGAGCGGGGCGAGCGCCGCCTCGAGCGTGGTCGCTGCCTCGGCGCGCGCCGCGGCGAGCTCGCCCTGATGGCGCGCGATCATCTGTTCGCGCTCGACCCGGAGCGCTCGCTCGGCGTCCGACGCGCTCGCTGCGCGCATCGCGCGCTCGTTCGCGAGGTCACGCTCGAGCTGGGCGCGCGCGGCCTCGGCATCCGCGCCCGTCTGCGTCTTGGCAGCGAGTGCCTGCTGGAGGGTGGCGAGCTGCGCCGACAGGCCCTTCTCGCGCGCCTCGATCGCGGTGACCTTGCTGCTCTCGACCGAGGTCTTCTGGGCGAGCTCGGCTGCCTTTGCTTCGAGAGAGGCCTTCGCCTGCTGCGCCTGGACCAGCTTGGCCTGCAGGTCGGTCACCTCGCGGTCGCGCGCCGCCAGGTCTTCCTTCGCGCGCGCGACATCCTTTCCCGCGTTCAGGAGGTTCTCGCGCAGCTTCAGGAATTCGCCCTCGCGGCTGGTCGGCCGCGACGCCGCGTCCGAGGTCGCGCGTGTGCGATCGAGCTCGACCTTCATCTGGGCGATCTGCCGCTCGAGCTCGCCGATCTTGCGCAGCGCGCGCCGATCGTAGACGCCGGACTGCTCGCGATCCGCGTCCTGCGCGACCTCGTCGAGACCGAGATCGGGGATGTTGAGGAGCCCCGAGGTCCCCCGTGCACCGGTGCCCGGCGCGCGCTCCGCGACGATCGGCGGTAGGGGCACCTGAGGAGGCGGTGTCGGCTCGATCGGCGCCTCGACCTGGGTAGGCGCATCGATGAACCTCGGCGCGGCAACCGGCGGCTCGGGCTCCGGCGCCACCATCGGCTCGGGCTCCGGCTCCGGCATCGGCTCGGGAACCTCGGCGAGCATCGAGACCATCTCCGGCTCGGGCTCGTTCGCGAGCGACGTGACCTCATGTTCCGGCTCGGGGATGTACTCGTCTTCGATGACCTGGAGGTCATCGGGATCGAGCGTGATCGCCGGAGACGATTCGAGGTCCGCCGGAATCTGGATCTCGGCGGCGCTGCTCTGCAGCACGGGTTCGGGGTGATCCTCTGCGACGCCCGCGCTGATCGGCGGGCGGATCGACTCGTTCGAGAACGTATCGAAGCCGCCGTCGTCGTCGATCCGGCCACCATCGTGGATCTGGCCGGGCACGGCCTCCTCCTCGATCACCTCGAGCGGCGCGGCGCCGGCAAGAGTGGAGAACGGTGGCGGGCGGGTCTCCGATCCGACGCGCTGCGGGATGCCCTCGACGACGGAGATCTCGTCATCCACGCGTGCCGGTGGCGGTTCCGGCGCGGGTTCCGGGGCGGCAGTGGTCATCGGTCCGGGGTTCGCGAGCTCGTGGCCGAAGTCGTCACCGAGTAACCCGCCGAACGCGCTCTCGATATCGGCATCGACGCCGGCATCGACGCGCTGGCTCGCGTCGCCCGCTGCGTGTGGGTCATCGCCGAAATCGCCGCCGACCTCCTCTTCGAGCACCATGTCGCCGTCGGCGAGCGGGATGTCGTCGATCTCGACGGGGATATCGAGGTCGTCCTCGACGAGCGCTTCGCCGAGGGTGATCATGCCGTCGATCTTCTTCACGAGCTCGTCGACCGCGAACTTGCGCTTGTCGAGGTACTCGTCGGCGTGGGTCTTGAGGCCCTTATGCTTCGCGAAGCTATCCGGCGGCACCGACGCGGTGACGAGCATGATCGGGATCTTCGCGAGCGGTCCCTTGCGACACTTCTGGAACACCTTGAAGCCGGTCTTCTCCGGCTCCTCGACGCCCACGATCAACAGCACCGGCAGATCGGCCGTCGCCAGGGCGAGCGCCTGATCCGGATTCGCTTCAACGACGACGCTGATTCCGTACTTCCCGAGCTGCCCCGTAAGGGTCTCGTGGAACGCAGGATCAGCGTCGATCAGCAGGATGCGTCGGTTCATGCCCCGCCGGCATGATACCCCAACCTAGCGGATCTGTTGTTGCGCGCGGCCGATCAAGTCCGACGTGATGACCAGCTCGAGCAGCTCCTGGGGCGACATCCGCTCGGAGGTGAACACGTACCCGACGTGGTTGGCGTCGACGTAGCTGATCGCGGGCTGCCCGTCGGCGTCGTGGACGTGGAGGGTCAGGTTGCCGACCTTCAGCTCCTGGCCGTTCGAGAGCTCGTCGCCGCGCATGTCGGCGATCAGGACCGTCGTAAGCGAGACGCGGTTCACACCCACGTTGACGAGGTAGCGAAGCAGGGCGGCGTCGTGGCCGGCGACCGCCGTGGCGCGCGCGCCGATCAGCTCGATCCCGGGCTCGGTGAACTGCGGGGGCTCGACCTGCGCGAAGTTCTGCTTGAGCCAGCTGCCGGTGCTCGCGCCCTGGACCTCGAGCGGAAGCGAGCGGGTCTGCTGACGCACCACTTCCTTCGCGACGGTCTGCGGGCGCTCCTTCGGGCCGGAGTTGAAGCCAACGCCGATGAACACCAGCAGGGCCGCCGCGGCAGCTCCGAGCGCGCTGCCGGGCAGCAGCCACTTGCCGAGCCGCGAGCGCGCACGTTGCCGCTCGCTCCCGGCGACTCGCCGGTCCTCCTCGTCGAGCGCCCGGGTGACGCGCACCTTCACGAGGTCCGGTGCGGGCGGAGGCGCGAGCGCGCCCCGGAGCATGACGAGCTCGGTGCGCTCGGTCTCCAGGTGGCGCTTGCATTCGCCGCAATCGGTGAGATGCAGCTCGAGCTCGCGACGCTCTTCGGCGGCAAGCTCGTCGTCGAGGTAGGCCATCGCCAGGGTATCGATGCTTTGACAAAGACTCATCTTAGGAACCCTCCCGCGCCGACTTCTTCTGCGCGCGGTACGTATCGAGGTCGATCGTCATCGTCGCTCCCTGGGTCGCCTTCTGATCGTCGTCCGTCACGGGCTTCGTCTCGCGGACGTAGCCTTGATTCATCGCAAACTCGCGCAGCGCCGCGGCGAGCAGCTTGCGCCCACGGAACAACCGGCTCATCACGGTGCCGACCGGCGTTCCCATGATCTCGGCGATCTCCTTGTAGGAGAGGCCCTGCACGTCGCACAGCACAACCGCCGTGCGGAAGTCATCCGGCAGCGCATCGAGCGCGCGCTGGACGTCATCGGAGACGCTCCGATCGAGCAGCGTGCGCTCGGGGGATTGCCGATCCGAGCTCTCCGCCTGGACGAGCACGCCATCGGTGGCGTCCTGCTCGGCGGTCGCGGCGTCGAGCACCTCCCGGCTGCGCTTCTTGCGCTGGTACTCGTTGATGAACGTGTTCGTGACGATCCGCAGCAGCCACGCCTTGCAGTTCGAGTCCTGCTCGAACGAGTCCCAGAACCGGTAGGCGCGGAGCAGCGAGTCTTGCACGAGATCTTCGGCGTCCCGCGGGTTGCGGGTCAGCCGGTAGGCCGCCCCGTACAACGCGTCGGTGTGCACGAGCGCCTGTCGCTCGAACTCCGCGCGCTTCTCGCGAGCTGGCTGCATGCTTGGCTATCTACCTGCCCCCACACCCCAGTTGTTCCCGGAAACCTCCGGGAAAGCTCGTGACCACAACTAATTAAGATCCCTACGACTTGTAGGCCTTGTGGGGCGTTCCGAGCGCCTCGGCGACCGCGGCGTGGGGGACCGAGCCCTTGTACGTGTTGAGGCCCGACTCGATGTGCGGGGTGTCCTTGATGGCGCCCTCGAGGCCGAGGTCCGCCAGCTTGACCACGTACTTGATGGTCGCGTTCGTGAGCGCGTAGGTCGACGTGCGCGGCACCGCGCCCGGCATGTTCGCGACCATGTAGTGGATGACGTCGTGGACCACGTACGTCGGGTTGTCGTGATAGGTCGGGCGCGCCGTCTCGACGCAGCCGCCCTGATCGATCGACACGTCGACGATCACCGAGCCCGGCTCCATCTGCTTCAGCATCGCCTCGGTGACCAGCCGCGGGGCGCGCGCGCCGGGCAGCAGCACCGCGCCGACCACGAGGTCGCTCTCGATCACCGCGCGCTCGATGCTGATCGGATCGGAGAACTGCGTCGACACGCGACCCGCGTAGATGTCGTCGAGGTACGCGAGCGTCTTGAGGTTGACGTCGAGCACGGTGACGTTCGCGCCGAGACCGACCGCCATCTTGACGGCGTTCGAGCCGACGACGCCAGCGCCGATCACCGTGACGCGGCCACGCTTGACGCCGGGCACGCCGCCGAGGAGCACGCCCTTGCCACCGCGCTCGCGCTCGAGGTAGGTGGCGCCGGCCTGCACGCTCATCCGACCCGCGACCGCCGACATCGGCGTCAGCAGCGGGAGGTCGCCCGGCGAGGGCTCGATCGTCTCGTACGCGACGCCATTCACGCCGCGGTTCAGCAGCTCCTTGCCGAGCTCGTGCGCCGCGGCGAGGTGGAGATACGTGAACAGCAGCAGATCCTTCCGCATCAGCGCGAACTCGGGAGCGATCGGCTCCTTGACCTTGACCACCATGTCGGCGGCCCAGATCTCCTCGCGCGTGGCGACGATCTTCGCGCCCGCTTTGACGAAGGCCTCGTCGGTGATCGACGAGCCGAGGCCCGCGCCTTGTTCGACGAGGACGGTGTGACCGCGGGCGGTCAGGATCGCCACGCCGGATGGGGTCATGCCGACGCGGAATTCTTGGGTCTTGATCTCTTTGGGGACGCCGATGCGCATATTGATGGAGCGGAGTATCCGCTCGCGTACGCCGGATTTCCATGGCGCCGCGCCGCAGATCGCGTGACGCGTCGCGCTACTCCGTCGCCGAGATCAGCTCCGTGACGAGCTCGT
>JAYVLW010000314.1:0-2782 GCA_043759315.1 Myxococcales bacterium | reverse complement strand
GTCAGGATCGCCTCCTGAACCTTGCGATCGAACGTGCGCCGGTAGCTGAGGAACGCATTCTTGACGAGCTGCTGGCTGATCGTCGAGCCACCGCGGGCGAGCCGCCGCTCGCGCAGGTCGATCTCGAGGCTGCGCGCGATCTGCTGGAGGTCGAATCCGTTGTGTTGCCAGAACCGGCCGTCCTCGGCAGAGACGAACGCGTTGCGGACGCGGGGCGGGAGTCGATCGTAGTTGTACCAGGTGGGTTCGCCGGGCCCGACCTTGCCGTGTGAACCGTCCGCGTACTGGTGGTCGCTGGCAACCAGAAGCGATGCGACATTCGCGGCCGGCGGCTCGGAGATGGCGCGGCAGTCGCCATCCAGCTGTGTCGTCAGTGTGGTGCCGTCGCCGACCGGCGCGGCCAGATCGATCGAGAGGCGCGCGGTTCCGCCGAGGCTGCCGGCGAGCACCATGCCGTCGAGCGGGCCGCGCACCTGAGATGGCAGCGCGGCGAGAAGATCCGCGCACGGCGCAGAGGCCACCGCCACGTCGAGCTGCCCCGACGTGAGTGCGCCGCGCCGGAGCCAGCCGGAGACCTTTGCCTTGATCGCGCCGATCTCGACCCCGAGCTCGGTGACGGTGATCGCGTCGGGCGAGACGGCGAGCGTTGCCCTCACCGCGGCACCGATCGCCATCGGCTCGCCGGCGACGGCCTTGTGATCGACGACCACGCCATCGAACGATCCGTCGGCGACCAGCTCGAGCGCCTTGCCCTGCTTCCTCAGCGTCACCGAACCTGTCGCGCGCGCGGTCTCGAGGTCGAGGCCATGAGGCGCGACGGCGCCGAGCGCCCGGAGGGGGAGCCGATCGCCGCGCACCGTGACGGTGAGGTCCTTCGGCGAGAGCTCGAGCTCGACCGGGCGGGGAATGCCGCCGTCGTCGATCGCCGCGTGAACCTCGAGCGCGCCATTCGTGGCGAGGCGCCCGGCGGCCACCTCGCGTAGCTCGACCGAACGGCCTGCAGCCGTGACCGTACCGGTGCCACCGACGGCGAGCACGCGCTGGAACTTCATCTGGGGAAGGACGAGCTCGGCCGCGCTGCGCGTGAACGCGAGCGAGACATCGATCGGTCCGACCGTGCCATGCGCGTGGACGGTCCCGGTGATCACCCGGACGCCGCCTGCATCGGGGACGAGCTCCACGCCGTCGGCCGAGAGCTCACCGATGCCGGCGATCTTCGCCGTCAGCGAGCCGGAGCTGACGACGATCCTGCGCAGCCGGCCTCCGGATCCGCTCGGCGCACGCGTGCGACCGAGCATGCGGCGGGCGAGACGTGCGAGATCCGAGTCGCCATCGGGAGACGCTTCGATGGTGACCTGGGGGCGCTCGACACGGATCTCGTCCGCGTGAAACTCGCCCGCGAGCAGGGAGTCGAGCGCGACCGAGGCCTCGATCGCATCTGCGGAGACCAGATCACCTAGCGCGACGTCGGTGAGACGGATCGAGCCGGTCAGATCGGCATCGATGTCACCGACGCGAGCCGTCACCCCGCCGGCGGTGCCAAGGTGCTCCGCGAGCTCGTCGGTCTTCGCGTGGACCAGCATCCGCGCGCCGATCGGCACGCCGACCGCGACCAGGGTGGTCACGATCAGGATCCGACGGTCGCGCGATGCCGGCGGAAGCCACATCAGTGGTGGTCGAGTCCCGGCTGTGGCTCGTCGCGGCGATCGTCGCCGATATAGGCACGCTGGAGGATCCGGCGCTCGCCGTTGCCCCGGCGGGTTGCGAGCGTAGCTCCGTCGAGCATCGACTCGCACAGCTCGCCGAACGAGATCCCGGCGGCCTCCGCGATCTTCGGGAGCAGGCTCGTCGGGGTCAGCCCCGGGACCGTGTTGACCTCGAGGATGAACTCGTTGCCCGAGTCCGAAACCATCATGTCGACGCGCGTGGTGCCACGGCAGCCGAGCGCCGCGTGCGCGCGCTGGGCCTGGGCGAGCACGCCGCGATAGCGCTCCGGCGACAGGCGCGGCGGCACGAAGTACTCCGTCGCGCCCTTCGTGTACTTGTTCGCGTAGTCGTAGAACCCGGCGCGTGGCGCGATCTCGACGGCGCCGATCGCGCGGTCATCGACGATCGCGACGGACACTTCCTTGCCGATGATGAAGCGCTCGACGAGGATCTCGTCGTCGAAGCAGAGCGCTTTCTCGACCGCAGGTCCGAGCTCCGCCATCGAGGCGCAGATCGTGACCCCGACCGAGCTGCCCTCGCGGATCGGCTTGACGACGCACGGGAAGCCGAAGTCGCCGTGAACGCCTTCGAGATCGCTCGTCTCGTTGACGGTCAACGAGTAGTACGCGGGCGTCGGCAGATTATGGAGCCTGAACATCTCCTTCGCCTTGCCCTTATGCATGGCGAGCGCCGACGCGAGCACGTCGCAGCCGGTGTACGGAATGCCGAGCATCTCGAGCATGCCCTGGATGCTGCCGTCCTCGCCCCACCGGCCGTGGAGGGCGATGAACGCGACGTCGACCTTCTCCTGCCGGAGCGCCACGTCGATATCGCGATCCACGTAGATCGGGATGGCGTCGTGGCCGCGCGCCTGGAGGGCGGCAAGCACGGCTTCGCCCGTGCGCAGGGACACCTCGCGCTCGCTCGACAACCCCCCGAGCAACACACCGATCTTGCGGGACTGCATGTGACGTCTCTCCTTGTTCCTTGTCGACGAGAACGCTCAGCCCTCCCGTCGTCATTCCGACGCTAAGGGCGCCGTGGCAAGAGGGCAAATTGTTTGCCGAGCGGGAGG
>JAYVLW010000313.1:0-12260 GCA_043759315.1 Myxococcales bacterium | reverse complement strand
AACTCGGCGAGCTCCGTCTTGGTCACCGAGCCGACCACGTCGGACAGCACCAC
Source organism: Myxococcales bacterium (assembly GCA_043759315.1). GTDB lineage: Bacteria > Myxococcota_A > Polyangia > Haliangiales > Haliangiaceae > JABFXX01. The sequence continues at coordinate 12,207 of JAYVLW010000313.1, read as the reverse complement.
GGTGTTGACCCCCGGCGCCTCGCGCTCGAGGCACCGGACCACGTCCAGTGGAGTCCACGCGACGACCACGTCAGCGGCGGCCCAGCGGGCGAGCAGCTCGTTCCGCCGCTCGCGATCGGCCGAGATGATCATGACGCGCGTCCGCCCCCATTGCTTGGTTCCACGTGCCCACATGATTCGCCTCCCGGTGGTCCTCGGTCGCGCAGGGACCTCGAAGGTTGGAAGCAAGCTAAGGGCCAGGGCGGCGGTGGGCGACGACCGTCTCCACCCGACGACCCGCGTGGCGAGTGCGTATGGCAGAAGGCGGCCGTCGAGGGGCATCGATGCTCGCGAGTGCCGCGTCGAAGTCTCGGGCCGTCGTGTACCGCTGGTACGAGGCCTTACGGAGGGCGCGAAGGACCACGTAGTCGACCGACGAGGGTAGATCGTAGCCCTCGCAGCGCAGCGATGGCGGGACGACATCGTCGTCGAGATGGCGGCGCAAGATCTCGGACATCGTTCCGCTGCCGAAGGGCGTACGTCCCACGAGGAGCTCGTAGAGGATGATCCCGACCGCGTAGAGGTCTCCCGCGAACGAAGCACCGAGGCCGCGGATCACCTCGGGCGCCATGTAGTCGGGGGTACCCGAGAGGTAGCCCGCGGCACCTCTCGGCAATTCCCGATCTCTCGAGAACTGGATCTCCGCGAGGCCCAGGTCGATCAGCTTGCACCGGTCGGGGTCGTGGTCGTCGAGCCCGACGAGGACGTTGTCGCTCTTCACGTCGGCGTGGACGATCCCCGCGTCGTGGATGGCCGCGAGCGCGCCGAGGATGTTTCGGGCCACGGCGATCGCCCGCGCTGGAGCGAGCGCACCGTCGCGCGCCACGCGCTGACCGAGCGGCTCGCCTGCCACGCGCTCGAGGACGATGAACGGCCGTCCGTCGCGCGTCTCACCGTGATCGAGGACGGCGACGACGTCGGGATGACACACCGCCTGGCCTGCGAACCGCTCGGCCTCGAAGCTCCTCCGGGCGCGAAGATCGTGGGACAGGCAACGGTGCAGGAACTTCACGGCGACCTGAGCGTCGAGGACGCTCGAATACGCCGTGAACACGGTCCCCATCCCACCGACACCCAGGCATTCGCCCACGAGGTAAGAACCGATTCCGCCGACCACCGTCGATGGATTCCTCATCGCTCGAGCGCCGTGCCGGATCCATGCCCGCACCGGTCGTCGCCTGCATGAGTACGAGAAGTTGGGGTACGCGTGCCGGCGAAGAATTTTGCAGCTTCGAGGCCCGGATGCGAGCTGTTGCATCTTGCGACGGGTTGCACTCTGCGACAGTCCTACAGCGCGGTTCCTCGACGAGACTGTGGGCGCGGCTGGCAGACGCATTGCTTGATGCGATGTGATGCGCATCGTCGACCGTGCCATCCGGAGCTTCGCGGATCTGACTCTCGGAACGGCGATCGTACTCGTCCATACGACTCTCGCCGACCGTGATGCGAGGCGTCGCGGCGATTCGCGTGTGACCCGTCCGATCGAGAAACCTCGAGTCGAAGATTGAGCGCTGGAGCGACGCGCAGTGTGGCAAACTGGCTTCACCGTCGGGAGACCACGGGGGTCGTGGAATTCGCGGATTCCGACGGTGGGGAGGGGGCTCGAGATGTCGAACTCGACGACGTCACTCGCAAGAGGCGTCGCGCAACTGACGAGTGCGAGAACGCTGGACCGGCTCGCGCCGCTCCAGCCGCCTCGGATCACCCACCTCGGGTGGCTGTACTTGCTCGTCCTGAGCCCGATCCTGTCCTCGTACCTGGCGAACGGCCGGCTTCCGCGGTCGCCGAGTGAGTACGTCAGTGACATCGTGATGATGGGTATCGTGTTCGGTGTCGTCAACATGACGATCCGGCGGAGCAAGGCCCTCGGGCAGGCGATGCTGTCGAGGATCCGCGCGAACGAGCTGTTGCAGCACGCGAATCGTCTCGCGACCGTGGGTCAGCTCGCGGCCGGGGTCGCCCACGAGCTGGGCTCGCCGCTCCAGGTCATCGCCGGGCGCGCGAAGATGGTCGTCGCGGGTGAGGATGCGCAGGAATCGGGGCAGATCATCTTCGATCAAGCGCAGCGGATGACCCAGATCATTCGCGGGCTCCTCGGGTTTGCGCGCCGTCAACCCGCGCGACGATCGGTCACCGACATCGAGCCGATCGCCCGCGAGGTCCATCGCATGATGGGTCCGCTCGCCCATGACAGGTCGGTGGTGCTGGACCTCGACGTCACCAGTGCGAGGCCGGTGTGCGTGGACCCGCTCCAGGTCCAGCAGGCGCTCACGAACCTCGTCATGAACGCCGTGCAAGCGGTTCCTCGTGGCGGTCATGTCGGGATCGTCGTCGACCGCATTCGCTCGTCGTTGCCGCCGGATCACAGCGGGCTCTGGCTGAATCCGCCGCCCGAGGGCGTGGGCTCGACGGGCGAGTGCATCTGCCTGCGCGTCGTCGACGACGGTCCCGGGATCGAAGAAGGTGCCAGGTTGCGCGTGTTCGAGCCGTTCTACACCACCAAGGATGTCGGGGAAGGGACGGGCCTCGGCCTCGCGGTGGCACATGGGCTGGTCCGCGAGAACGGTGGGTGGATCACCGTGGACAGCGAGCTCGGGCACGGGACCTGTTTCTCGATGTACTTCCCGGCGTCGGAGGGGCCGAACTGATGGCGCCGCGCGTGCTGTTCGTCGACGACGAACCCAAGATCTGCGAGTGGGCGGCTTCCGGGCTACGGCGCCGTGGATTCCACGTCGACTGGTACACCGAGCCCGCGGACGCGCTCGACGCGCTCGGCGCCGAGGACTACGACGTCGTGGTCTCCGATCTGATCATGCCGGGGCTCGGTGGCCTCGAGTTCTGCGAGCGCATCGTGGCCAATCGCGGCGACGTCCCGGTGATCGTGATCACCGCGTTCGGGACCATGGAGACCGCGATCGCGGCCATCCGGGCCGGCGCGTACGACTTCCTGTCCAAGCCGTTCGAGCTCGATGCGCTGGTCATCGCCGTCGAGCGCGCGGTCGAGAATCGCCGGCTGCGCGACGAGGTCAAGCGCCTCCGGCTCCGCCAGGGAGAGGCGGGCGATGTCGGCGGGTTGCTCGGGACCTCGTCGGCGATGCAGCACGTGCGAACGCTCCTGGGGCGGGTCGCGGCGACGGAGTCGAGTGTGCTGATCACGGGCGAGAGCGGCACCGGCAAAGACGTGGCGGCGCGGCTCGTTCACGAGCGCAGCGGCCGCAAGCTGTGCCCGTTCGTGGCGATCAACTGTGCGGCGATGCCGGAGGCGTTGCTCGAAGCGGAGCTGTTCGGTCACGCCAAGGGGGCCTTCACCGATGCCAAGACCGCGCGGCCCGGCCTCTTGCACCAGGCGAGCGGCGGGACGCTGTTTCTCGACGAGCTCGGGGAGATGCCGATCGGGCTCCAGCCGAAACTCCTGCGCGCGCTCGAGCAGCGCGCGGTTCGACCGGTGGGCGGCGATGCCGAGCTGCCGTTCGACGTGCGGCTGATCGCCACCACGAACCGCGACCTGGAGACCGCCGTCGAGGAGGGGCGGTTTCGCGGCGATCTGTTCTATCGGATCAACGTCATTCATGTCGTGATGCCACCGCTGCGCGCACGGGGCGGCGATGTCCTGCAGCTCGCCCAGCGGTTCATCGCCGACTTCGCGGCCAGGGCCCAGCGTCTGATCACCGGCATGTCGCCCGCGGTCGCCGAACGCCTGGCGTCGTACACCTGGCCTGGCAACGTTCGCGAGCTGCGGAACTGCATCGAGCGCGCGGTGGCCTTCGCCGAGTTCGAGGATCTTCGCGTGGATGACCTCCCCGAGCGGATCCGGGGGTACCGGTCGTCGCACGTGGTGGTGGCGGGGGATGATCCCAGCGAGATGGTTCCGCTGGAAGAAGTCGAGCGTCGGTACATCGCGCGCGTGCTCCACAACGTCCAGGGCAACAAGACGCTCGCCGCGCGCATCCTCGGGCTCGACCGGGCGACCTTGTATCGCAAGATCGAGCGCGCCCACGGGCGGAGCTGAGCTGGCGCGGCGGATGCAGCGCTGGTGTTCGAAGGTGAGGACACCATGGATGCCATCTATTCCGATGCTCCCGCGGCTCGGCTGAGGTCACAACGGAAGCGCGTCCTCATCGCGGAGGATGACGAGGAGCTACGCTGGCTTCTCGTGTCGTGCTTCCACGATGACGGGTATCGCGTGGAGGCGGTGGCGAACGGCTTCGCCCTGACCGACCGGATCCTGGGCGTCGATGCGAGAGGCCTGGATCTGGATCTGCTGGTCACCGACGTCCAGATGCCGGGAATCTCGGGGCTCGACGTGGTCTCGGGTCTGCGGCGCCGATCCACCAGCACCGACCTGCCGGTGATCCTGATCAGCGCCGTCGCGGACGACGAGACCCTCGCGAGCGCCGCGCAGCTCGGCGCGGTCCTGTTCGAGAAGCCCTTCGATGTCGATGATCTCCGGACCTGCGCTGCGGTCTTGCTCACTCGCCAGGGTGCCCACCCTCCAGCTTCGGGCGGGGAGAGCAGCCCGTGTTAGCGGACCTCGCGGTCAGGAACCGCCCGGAGATCCTGCTCGCCGACGATGATCTCGACGTACGCGACATGCTCGCGTTCGTCCTGCGCGACGCCGGCTATTCGATCACCCTTGCGTCATCGGGGGACGATCTGTTCGAGCGTCTGTGGAGTCGGGCCGAGAGCCAGGCCGGCTTCGATCTCATCATCTCGGACGTTCGCATGCCCGGAGCGTCGGCGATCGAGGTGCTCGAGGTCATCCGCGACCTCTGCGATCCGGGGGACCCGTACCAGCCGCAGGTCTGCGAGACGCCCATCATCTTCATCACCGCGTTCGGCGATCACGACGTTCACCAGGCAGCAGCCCGCCTCGGCGCCGTGGTCCTCGACAAGCCGTTCGATATCGCCGACCTACGCGCGGCCGCGCTCGGGCTCGTGGCGCCGGAAGACGAGCTCGACGCGCTCTACCACGAGGATGGCGACGGAGACTGATCATCACCACGAGGAAGGACTCGACCATGCATGTTCAGCAGCCACAGATTCGGCACGCGCTTCCCGCATCCTCCACGCGCGTTCTCCTCGCCGAAGACAACCGCGAACTGCGGCGCCTGCTCGCCGCCGGACTCCGGAGAAACGGATACGTGGTCATCGAGGCGGCCACGGGCTTCGAGCTCCTCGAACGCCTGGGCGACCTCGCCGTACGAGACGAAGCCTTCGACCTCATCGTCAGCGATGTCCGGATGCCGGGGCCGACCGGGCTCGACGCGGTGGAGGGGCTGCGGCACGCCACCAGCTCGCCGAGCGCGGCGACCCCGGTCATCCTGATCACCGCCTTCGGCGACGCCGCGACGCACGCCGAGGCCAGGCGCCTCGGCGCGGTGGTTCTCGACAAGCCGTTCGACATCGATGACTTCCGCGCCTGCGCGGCAAGCATGCTCGCGGTCACCGGCCAGCCCAGCTTCACGGAGGTACCATGAACCAGCTCATCGTCGATGTGATGCGCGGCAAGAGCTCCAAGATCGAGGTGATCGAGCCCGACGAGACCGTCGACGTGGCCGTCGAATGGATGACCTCCCGGCACGTGGGATCGCTCCTCGTGATCTCGGATGGGCGGCTCGTGGGGATCCTCACGGAGCGCGACCTCCTGGTCCGTGTCCTCGCAGCGCGATGCGATCCGAAGACGACCGAGGTCCAGGACGTGATGACCCGCCAGCCCCTGGTCGTCATCGGTCCCCAGGCCACCATCGCCGATGGTCTCGCGATGGTCACGCGGTCGCGCTGTCGCCACCTTCCGGTCGTGGACGGAGACAGGATCCTCGGCGTGGTCTCTGCCGGCGACCTGACCGCTGCCCTCCTGAAGGATCAGCAGTTCACCATCGACGATCTGTACGTGTACATCACGCGCTAGTGCCCGTGCGCGCGGCAACCGCCGCGACGAGAGCCGCCGCGGCGCGGCTCAGTACGCGATGCCGGCGCGTCACGAGGAGCAACGGGAACGCGAGCTCGACATCGGGCATCACGTCGGCCAGGCGACGCCGCGCGAGACCGTCGGCGACCACGAACCGCGGCAGGACCGAGACCCCGAGCCCGGCCTCGACCATGCGCAGGTGCGCCTCGATGTCGTTGGTGGAGATCCGGATCTTCGCCTCCGGCACGATTCGCTTGAGGCGCTCCAGCGTGGGAAACCGCCGAGGCCGGTCGCCCTCGACCTCGCGACTTCCGATGAACGAGGCGAGCGTGGCCCGGTGCTTCCTTCGATCGTGTCTCACCACGAGGTGAAACGGGACCGCCCCGAGCTGCTGGATCTCGAGCGACGGCGGCAACCGCTCCGCGTAGAAGTACAGGCCGAGCTCGAGGTCGCCGCTCGCGATCCTGTCGGCGGCGAGGGAGGCAGGCCCGGAGAACACCATCGGCCAGACCTCGGGGTGCGCTGCGACGAGCTGCTCGATCGCATCGGGAATCATCCGCGACGCGACCGCGCCTGCGGCAGCGATCCGCAGCGGCCCGCGCAGCACACCGCGCGCGCTGTCGGCGATCCTGTCGATGTTCGAAGCTTCCTCGAACAGCCGCGCGGCGACCTCGAACACGCGCTCGCCCACGCCGGTGAGCGCCACCCCGCGGGGCCGACGCTCGAGCAGCTGGACCCCCAACGCTTCCTCGAGCAGCTTGATCGCCCGGCTCACCGATGGTTGCTGGATCCGCAGCGAGCGGGCCGCCGCCGTGAAGCTGCCGCGCCGAGCGACCTCGAAGAACTGCGCGAGGTGGCCGAGCTCGAAGGGCATAGCCGGAAGGTATCAGACACATAGAAACTATGCCTTGGACCTATGCATCGCATCGGCGGTCTGATGCCCGCCATGACACCCGATCGCCGCTCGCTCGCGCTGCTCATCCTCGCCGGCTGCTCGACCGCGTCGACCGCATCCCCGGAGTCCGTCGATGCCTTCGCCGCGATCGATGGCGCCGCAGATGGCCCGATCGTCCCCGAGGCTTCGCCCCACCTGGGCCTCGGGATTCCGATCGACACCTCACCGGGCGATGACCTGCTGGTCGTTCATCCGCAGTTTGCCGCGTCGTACAACCGCTATCTCAACGAGGCCAACTGGGTCAGCTGGCGCACCCGGCCGAGCGACTTCGGGCCGGCCCCACGCTACGCGGGTCCGTTCTTTCCAGATCCTCTGTTGCCCTCCGAGGTGTTTCACCCCGATACCGACATCTACTTCGGTCCCGGCTACGACCGCGGTCACATGCTGCGGTCCGAGGAGCGCACCGATACCGAGGCCCACAACATCGAGACGTTCGTGATGACGAACGTGATCCCGCAGACCGCCGATCTGAATCGCGGGGTGTGGTTCGACTTCGAGCTCCACGTGCAGCGCACGGTTCAATCGACCGCGCACCCGAAGGATGCCTACGTGATCGCGGGGCCGATCTTTCCGGCAGCGTGCCGGACGCATGTCGCGCGCACCGCCGGCGACGGATGCCCGGATATCGGGCGCGACACGAACGTGGGACATCGCGTGGCCGTGCCGAGCTCGACGTTCAAGATCGTCGCGTTCGTTCCCGCCGGCACGCCGTTCGATCCGGCCACCGCGACCGTCACGGCGGTGGTGATGCCGAACATCGACGGCATCGCCAACGACCGCTGGTACACGTATCGCGCCACCGTCGCCGAGATCGAGCAGCTGACCGGCTACGACATCCCGGCGCTGTGAGCGCTACTGCGTCAGGTACGCCAGCAGCTTCGGCTTGATGTCTCGCATCGCGCGCGCCCGGTGCGAGAGGTCGCCCTTGGTGCCGATGCCGAGCTCCGCGAAGGTCCGGTCGAGCTCGGGGAACAGAAACAGCGGGTCGTAGCCGAACCCGCCGGTGCCGCGCGGTGCTTCGAGGATCATGCCCTCGGCGACGCCGTGCGCGGTGATGGTGTCCGCGGCGAGGTCTCCGGCGACGTCGGCGAGTGCGAGCACGCAGCGAAATCGCGCGGTGCGCTTGGCGGTGGGGACACCCTCGAGCGCCGCGAGGAGCTTGGTGTTGTTCGCCTCGTCACCTGCGTGCTCGCCCGCGTGGCGCGCGCTGTACACGCCGGGTGCGCCGTCGAGCGCGTCGACCTCGAGGCCCGAGTCATCCGCGAGCGCGGGGAACTTCGTGAGGAGGGAGACCTCGCGCGCCTTCTTGACGGCGTTGCCCTCGAAGGTGTCGGCGTCCTCGATGACCTCGGCGATGCGGATGCCGAGCTGATGTGCGGCCTCGTCGACGCTGAGCACGTCGATGCCGGGGAGGAGCTGGCGCAGCTCGGCGAGCTTGCCGGGGTTGCGCGTGGCGAACACGAGGGGTCGCCGCATCATCCGGCGATCACCCTGCGCTGCGCCACCACGAGCTCCTTGAGTCCGATCGCGGCGAGGTCGAGCATCGCGTCGAGTTGCTCGCGATCGTAGGTGCCGTGCTCGGCGGTGCCCTGGACCTCGATCAGCTTGCCGCTCTCGTCGCCGACGACGTTCATGTCCACGTCTGCCTTGCTGTCCTCGATGTACGGCAGGTCGAGCACGCACTCGCCACCGACGATGCCCACGCTCACGGCGGCGACCGGCGGCATCAGCGCGCTCTCGGTCGCGAGCTTGCCGGTCTGCACGAGCTTGCGAATCGCGAACGCGAGCGCGATCCACGCGCCGGTGATCGAAGCCACGCGCGTGCCGCCATCGGCGCACAGCACGTCGCAGTCGACGTTGATCGTGCGCTCGCCGAGCGCCTTGAGGTCCACCGCCGCGCGCAGCGAGCGGCCGATCAGGCGCTGGATCTCCTTGCCGCGGCCGCCGGGGTCGCGCTTGCTGCGCGTGTGCGTGGAGCGCGGCAGCATCGCGTACTCGGCGGTCAGCCAGCCGGTCCCCTTGCCCTTCATCCACGATGGCACGGTCTCCTCGACGCTCGCCGCGCACAGCACCCAGGTATCGCCGAGCTTGATCAGCGCGGAGCCCTCGGCGTGCTTCTGGTAGTGCGGGATGATCTCGAGCGAGCGGAGTTGATCGGCGCGACGGCCATCGGGGCGCATATGACGGGCACGCTACCCCGGAAGCTGCCGGCGGGCGTAGCCTGGGGCATGGCGAATGCCGCGATCGTCGCGGCGGTCAGCGATGGATCGCCGTCGGCCACGCTACCGGCATGGCTCACCGTCGGAACGGCGCGCTGATCACTTCGGCGTCGGGCAGACGATCGCCTCGAGCTTGCCGGACAACGCGAACGCGATCTTGTCGATCGCCGTCTCGCCGCCGAGCTTGAGCGCTAGCTTCTTCGCACCACTGGGCGCTCGGTTCGGCGTGACCGAGAGCTTGATCTCATCGCCCTGGTTGACCCCCCAATCGACCCAGGCGCCGCCGCGCTTGGCGTGGGTCAGCACGCCGGCCTTGCTCCACGTCAACGTGACGGTCACGTCGGAGCGCGTGGAGGTGTAGTCCGAGCCATCGACGCACGTGACCGGGTGGGTGCCGAGCTGGAGCTCGCGCGTGCCGTCCTTCTTCGTGATGAAGCCGGCGCCGCCGATCGGGAGGGCCTTGCCGGCGACCGTCATCGTGCCGTCGCCGAGCGGTGCGGGCGCCGGATCGGGTGGCCGCTTCACCGGTCCACACCCCGTGATCTTGATCGAGCCTTTGACCGTCAGCACCTTGTCGTCGCCGGTCGCGTAGTCGAGCGGCACCTCGGTCGTCGCGCCGGCGACTGCGACCGCCGCGAGATCGAGACCGGGCGCCATGGCAAACGCGCCGTCCTGCTTCTCGGTCTGCGTCGACGTGCTCGACTTCGTTCCGGGCTCGGTATGGTGCAGGTAGCTGCCACGGATGCCCCAGCCGAGCACGCCGTCCGCGCCGAGATACGGCCCGGTCCGCAACGACGAGTCGACGTCCTCCGGCGTCGAGCTTCGCGACGAGGATCGGGAGATCTCCTCCTCGCAGGTGTGCGGGTAGTTCGCCAGGAACATCCGGACCTCGGAGCCGTCCTGGGTGGCGACCGCACTGACGAACGTGATTGGCTTCCCGGCCAGCGTCACCGCGAGCGTGGACGCCGCGGCCGCATCGACCGCCGTCGTCGCATCGGCCGCCGCCGGAGGCGCCGCCGACTTCGCCGTGGCCGTGGCCGCGCTCCCCGAGCCCGGTGCTTCCGGCGTCTTCTCGGGAGCCTTGTCAGCCGCCTTGCTGCACGCCGCACCGATCACGAACGAGATGAGCAACAGGTTCCGCACATCGCCACGACTAGCACGGCTCGTGCCCGCGCAGGTCGTGCGCCGCGCACCTGATGCAGGAGCCGCGCGCACATCGTGTGGCCAGATCGCGCGCTCGATCAGTCGTCGCGGACGAGCCGCTTCGCTGCATCGCGCACCGCGTACGTGTAAGCCGTCGTCGTCGCCGCGACCTTGAGCTCGTGTTTCGGCATCAGGCGAAGGACCCGCATGATCTGGTCGGTGCCGAGGCGCGGGTTCGTGAGCAGGGCGCGGCGGACCTCGGGGATCTGGAGCCAGGCGCCGTTGTTGACGATGTTCTCGAGCTGGACGCGCGGCAGGGCGCCCATGCGCGCGAGCCGCGCGACCTCGGGGGCGGTGAGGCGCGTGTTGCGGAGCAGCGCCTCCCAGACGTTCTTGCCGTACATCCGCTCGAGCATGATGCGCGTGCTCGGATCGGAGCTGTTCGCCTTGCGGACCTGCTGTGCGAGCGTCAGGCCCCGCAGCCGATCCTGGAGATTTTGCGGCTTTGGCTTGTCGTCGCCGTCTCCGTCGTTGTCGTCATCCTCTTTCTCCGCGACATCGCCCTCGGCCGGCGGTCCGGGTTCCGGATCGGCGGGTGGTACCTCGGCGAGCGCGACCAGTCGCTCCCGGATGGTGGGCCCGAAGCCGATCAGCTCGAGGCCCGTGCCCCGCGCCGGATCGACGTAGACGACCCGCGCGGGCAGCGCCATCTCGCCGCCGTGGCCGCGCACGATCAGCTCGCACTCGCAGTTGAGCTCGAGCCCGCCATCGGGCACGAACAGGCCGCCCGCGGAGACGTCCTCCACGAAGCGCGGGTAGTCCGCGAGCTCGACGACCACCTCTGGCCGACTCATCTCGATCATTCTACGACGAGCCGCGCGGCGGGAGCGAGCCTCCGCTACGGGCGAAGTGTGAGGAGCTCGGCCACGTGCCGTTGCGGATTGTCGGTGCCCGGCGCGAGCTTGAGGTACGCCTCGGCGGCCTGGCGGCACGGGGCGCCGAGGCCGCGCTTGCACACGATCCGCAGCTTCAGCCACGCCATGGACAGCCGCTCCGGGTAGACGCGGCCCTGGGCGAACCGGCGCTCGTAGGCATCGATCGTCTTCAGCGCCTCGTCGGTGCGGCCGATGCGGAGCGCCTGCGTGTACGCGAGGCCGTAGTACGCGCGGGACTCCTCGTCGCCCTTCTTGGTGACGATGATCTCCTGGTACTGGCCGACCGCGCTCCGCGAGGGGGTCTCGTCCACGCTCATCGGCGGGTCCATGACCTGGCTCTCGATCAACGCCTTCGTGTCATCGAGGGGACCCTTGTTCGCCGCGCTGCCGACGCCGGTGCCCGTGCGCTCCGGGACGGCGGGCTTCCCGGTGCCGCTGCCCGCGTTCGCACCCGCGCGCGTCACCGGCGGCGTACGCCCATCCGGCACTTGCGCCGTGCGGCCGTGCAGGATGTCGGGGTTCTTGCTCATGTCGATCTCGTACCCGTCGCTGCCGACCGTGCCGCCCGCCGCGTTCGACGCGATCGTGGTGCCGCGCTCGCCACCGCCGTCGTTCGTCGCGTTGACGATCGCACCGCCCGCCTTCGCAACGGGGCGCGCATCGGCGAGGGCGATCACACCGCGCTTCGTCTCCCACGCTTGATCCTTCGCGACGCGCGCTTCCTCGTGATGGCGCACCACCCTGACCACGCCCTCGGTGACGCGCACGTCGACGTCGCCGGTGCCATCGCCATAGTCGACGAAGAAGTGGGTGCCGACCACGATCACGTCGGTGTCACCCGCGCGCACCACCAGCGGCGGCCGGTCGCCCCGCTTCGCGACCTCGAGCTCCACCTTGCCGCGGGTCAGATCCACGAGGACGCCGCCCGCGGGCCGCGTCACCACGAACACCGCCTTCGGGTCGCTCGTGATCGTCGCATCACCGATCGCGAGGGTGCCGTGGTCCACG
>JAYVLW010000312.1:0-4143 GCA_043759315.1 Myxococcales bacterium | reverse complement strand
GCCCACCCACTGCTCCGAAGGGACGCCCGCGACGGTCTTGTTGATGAACCGGATCGTGCCCTCGAGATCGATGTGCATCACCCAATCCGGCGCGCTCTCCATCATCGCGTCGAGCAGCGCCGCATGCTCCACGGCGCGCTTCTCCGCGACCTCGCGATCTGCGAAGGCCCGGGCGAGCGTGAGCACGTGGCAGATCTGGTTCGCGACGCCCCGTGCGAACGTCGTCCAGTCGCCCCGATCGAGATCGCGACCACGCGACACCATGAGCAAGCAGCCGAGCGTCTTGCCCATGTGCGCGAGTGGCACGAGGAGCAGCGCCGAGCCGTGCGACCGCGCGAGGAGGTCGCGCGCCGCCTTCGCGGGCAGATCCTTCGAGGGTGCGTAGATCGTGCGGCCCTTGTCGAGGACCTCGCGCAGGACCTCGTCGTGGCCGAAGAACCGGCCGAGCTCTTCGATCGAGGCGAGCGGGTGACCCGCACCGATCGGCCGGACGCGCAGCGTGCCGTCGGGGGCGGTCAGGTAGAGCGCGCCGACCGCGATACCACCAGCGTCGAAGCACTCGGCGAGCGCCTCGTCGAGCGCGACGTCGACGTCGCGGTGCTTGAGCACCGCCTCCGAGATCCCGGTGAGCACGGTCAGCTCCGACGCGAGCGACGAGCAGCGCTTCGCGAGGCCGGTGTTGAGCATGACCTGGCGCTCGAGCTGCCGGAACACGCGCCGGTTGTGCTCCTTCTCGAGATCCTCGAGCTCCTGCGGCGGCAGCGCCGGCGGCTGGATGGGTACGCTCGTCAGCGTGGCACCGAGGGCTTCGAGGAGCTCGGTGAGCTCCGGGGTCCGCAGCAACAGGTCGGTCGCACCGGCGCGACGCGCGAGCTCGCGGTCGGCTGGTTCGACATAGCTCGACGTCACGAGCAACACCGGTAGCGCCTTGAGCAGCGGATCCTGCCGGATGGCCATCGCGAGGCCAAACCCATCGAGCTCCGGCATCATCACGTCGGAGATCAGCACGTCGGGTACGCGGCGGCGCGCCGCCGCGAGCGCGGCGGCGCCATCACTGACCGCCTCGACATCGAAGCCGAGCCGCGCGAGGCGGAACGACGCGAGCTTGAGCTGCATCGGATCGTCATCGGCGATCACCACGCGGCGACCGGTGCCGATCCGGTTTCCCTTCGGCACCGGCACCGGGAGGTGGGCCTCGATGATCGGCACGAGCCGGCTCGGCGCGATCGGCTTCGCGATGATGTCGTCGAACCCGACGCTCGACACCCGTGCATCATCGAACTCCGACACGAACCCCGAAAACGCGAGGATCGAGACCTCGGCTCCCCCCGCGAGCGCGCGGAGCTGGCCGACCAGCTCGAAGCCGTCGGCATCGGGTAGCATCAGATCCTGGAGGACGACTCGCGGATGCTCGCGACTCATGAGCTCGCGCGCCGTCTTGCCATCGGGCGCCTCGAGGACGTGGTGACCGTTGCGCTGGAGCGCCTTGATCACCATCCGGCGGGTCGCCGAGTTGTCCTCGACGACCATGATCTTGTGCGGACCGTCGGTCACGAGCTCCCCGGTGGCCGGTCCAGATGTCGGGCGACCGTATCGGGGAGCCCGCGCGTATCGATCGGCTTCGTCACGTAGTCATCGCAGCCCGCGGCGAACGCGCGGTCCTTGTCGCCCTTCATCGCGTAGGCGGTGACTGCGACCACGATGATGTCCCGGGTGCTCGGATTCGCCTTGAGCCGCCGGGTCAGCTCGAGGCCGTCGGTGCCGGGGAGCTGCAGATCCATGAGGATCAGACGTGGCCGGTCGCGCTCGATCGCGGCGAGCGCCGAGTCAGCATCGAGCGCCGTGGTGACGTCGTACCCGTTCGAGGTCATCAGATACGCGACGAGCTTCAGATTCGTCGGACTGTCGTCGACGATCAGGATCTTCTCGCCCCCCATCACGCCAGGCTCCGCGGGCCGCTCGTGACACCGGCGCGAAGCAGCGATGCGAGCAGGGTCGCGCGATCGAGTGGTTTGTAGAGGATCTCGTGCACCTCGAATCCGGCCACGACCTTGGCATCGGGCACCACCGTCACCACGATGATCGGCACGTGAAGGGCCCGGCGCTCGCCATGCAGCGCCGCGAGCAGATCGAGACCGCTCATGTCGGGCAGCAGGAGATCGATGGTCACCGCATCGAACTCGCGATCGCGCCACCGCGTCAGCGCCTCGGCGCCGGTGGTGGCGAGCTCGACCCCGTACCCAGCCTCGGAGAGCACGCTGACGATCTGCGCTTGATCGCGCCGATCGTCCTCGACCACGAGGATCGTGCTGGACCCAGGGCGCGCCAACGGTGGACGCGTGCGCGTGCGTGGGAGCTCGATCGTGGTGGTGCTCTGTCGCGGGAGGATCGCGTGGAACGTGCTTCCTTTGCCGAGCACGCTGGTGACTCCGACGGATCCGCCCTGCGCCTCGACGAGCCGCTTCGTCAGCGCGAGCCCGAGCCCGGTGCCCTGGTGCCGCTTGCCACTGCCACTCTCGAGCTGCTGGAACTCGACGAACAAGCGGCCGAGATCCACGGTAGCCACGCCGATGCCGGTGTCCTCGACCTCGACGCGAAACCTGTCGCCGTCGATCGCCCGCGCGCGGAGCGTGACCTTGCCCTCGATCGGAGTGAACTTGAGCGCGTTCGAGAGGTAGTTGTAGGCGACCTGCTTGAACCGGCCGGCGTCGAGCACCACGTCCCGGAGCTCGGGGTCGACCTCGGTCTCGATCCGGATCTGCTTGACCGACGCCGTGGTGCGCAGGATGGCGCAGACCTCGTTGATGATCTTCGGCAGATCGGCGGGCTCGGGCCGGAACTCGAGGCGACCCGCCTCGACCTTCGCGAGATCGAGGACGTCGTTGATCAGCTGCAGCAGGTGACGCCCGCTCGACAGGATGTCTCCCAGGAACTCCCGAAACTCCGGCATCGCGGGATCGACCTGGCCGTCGTGGAGCAGCTCGGCGAACCCGATGATGGCGTTGAGCGGTGTACGCAGCTCGTGCGACATGTTCGCGAGGAATTCGCTCTTGAGCCGGCTCGCCTCCTGGATGCGGCGGTTCTGCAGCTCGAGCTCCTGGCTCCGTTGTCGGATCTCCTCGCTCTGCGTGCGCTCGCGCGATTCCCGGAGCGCGCGCTCGACCGCTGGCACGAACCGCTTCGGCTTGTCCTTGGATAGGAAGTCGAGGGCCCCGGCACGCAGCGCCGCCACGGCCGGCTCCTCTCCGCTGGTTCCGGAGATCACCATGCAGGGAGTGCGGAGCTGGTGTGCGGCAAGCGCGTCCAGGACTTGCTGTCCACCGAAGCCCGGCATCGCCCAGTCGGTGACCACGAGATCCCAGGGCGACGCGAGGGCGGTCTCGAACGGGCGCCGCGCGGCAACACGCAGCGCGCTGACCTCGTATCCGGCGCGCCGCAACTCGCGGAGCAGGATCTCGAAGTCATCCTCGGAATCCTCGGCGACGAGGATCCGTAGAGGTACTGCGGAACTCGTGACCACTCCTGCCCCCGACAACGATAGCGTCGGGGCTACTCCAGCCACAACCTCTCGCGGTGTGAACCTCGGCTCACGTGGGCCGCCTCGGTGGCTGGCCGTCCTGCGCACCAGGCGCCTCGACGCTTCGCCGCACCTGTCGCGGGTGCAGCATTTTGCTGCACCCGTGCAGCATTCCGCGGCACGCAACAGTGTCGCCTTGTGGCCCGGCGGTAAATTTCCTGGGTTTCGTGCGTCGCGCGAGGTCAGCGCGACAGGGAGACCAGAAACTCGCCGAGCGCTGATGTGACTGCAGCCGGTTCCTCGACCGGCGACGAGTGCCCGGCACGCGGAATTCGGACGAGCTTCGCCCCGGGGATCGCGGCGACGATCTTCTCGGCCTTCGGCAGGGGAGTTGCGGTGTCCTCTTCGCCGACGACGACCAGCGTCGGGAGGTCGATCCGCGACAGCTCCGAGTGGATGCCCGCGCGATCGATGACGCCGTTGACCGCGCGCCAGATGTCCTTGCGACGGCTCATCAGATCGACGTAGCGCTTCAGCTCGGCGCGGCGCGAGGCATCGCCGAGGATCGACCGCCCCATCATGATCGGTGCCGTCTTCCCACGGATCGGCCACAGACCGATCCGGCG
>JAYVLW010000311.1:0-2912 GCA_043759315.1 Myxococcales bacterium | reverse complement strand
CGGGTGCGGTGCGCCCGTCGCGCGAAGGGTCCCCTTCCGCGACGAGCACGGCCATCACGTGGGCGACATGAGCCACCTGCGACTGCTCAATCATCCCGCCGTCTACGCCCAGCTCCGCGCGTGGCTCGATTCGGACCGCCGCTAATTTTCATGACGCAAACTGGCCCGTTCGGGACTCGGCTCTAGAAGCAGCCGAAGCTCCCATCGCAGAGGTTGCGCTTGACCGAGGTGGAGCCGACGACGCTGAATGCGGAGAGACCGTTGCTCAGCGCGGCATTGTCCGCCGCGATACTGCCTTGACCTCCGATCTCGATCCCCTTCGGCGACGTCGCTCCGAGCGCCGGCAGAGATTCCGAAGCTGCCATTTCTCTCCACGAGAAGTCCGGCGATCCGGGACCTGTCCCCCGCGCGCCCTCCGATGGAGCCGAACCGCCGCACCTGCCCATTGCGAATGTGGTTGCCGGTGGAGCACGCGCTGACGCCGATCCCCGTACCCGCACCCACAACGCACCCGTCGAGAACGATCCGTCCCATGAAGCCTCCCAATCCGATCCACACCCCGAGCATCACGTCGTGGGCGAACGTCCACCCCGCGATACGAACGACTTGATCCCCATCTCGATCGCGGCGCCGCAGGTCCGCGCTGTCGTCAAGCGCTTTTCTCGGGAGTAGAGTGTGAATCGGCCTACCCCTCTCTTGCATGCTCGTCGTGCACGGGTCTCGGGCAAATTCATGGCTTGTGACGGCACCTGCACCTTCGACCCCCATTCGCTCGACTACGACCGGAATCCCCATCCGATCCACGCCCATCTACGCGAGCACCATCGCGTCTTCCATTGGAAGGAGATGGACGCGTGGGTGCTCAGCCATCACGCGGACATCGACTGGTTGCTCAAGCACGCGCCGGTCGGGACGAGTACGTCCCACTGGAAGAACGCGCGCGCGAAGGCAATCGATGCGTGCACGCCCTGGGAGCGGCTGGTTCGCGAGACCATCACGTTCAAGGAGGGGGACGAGCACGCCAGACTGCGTCGCCATGTCAGCCGGACCTTCACCCCGCGCGCCGTGGCGAGACTCGCGCCCCGCATCGAGGAGTGCGTCCGGAGTGCGCTGGCGGACGCGGTCGCGAGCGGAGATCTCGTCGATCTGGTCGGGGCCTTGTCCTCGCGCGTGCCGATGCAGGTCCTCGGATCGTTGCTGGGTGTCCCTCCGGAGATGGACGCAGAGTTTTGCCGTCATGCGGTTCGCCTTCAGAACGCCATCAATCCACTCAGCGACGCGAAGGCCCTTGCCGAAGCCGATGTCGCCGCGTCTCGTTTCGGGGATCTGATCGGCATCCTCATCGACCGCGCTCGCGTCTCGCCGGGCGAGGACCTGCTGAGTGCGTTGGTGCATCAAGGCGAGAGCGATGGCGGCGAAAAGGAAGATGGAAAGCTCTCCCGGATGGAGCTCGTCGGCATCGTGACGGCGATCATCATGGCCGGCGCCGAGACGACGGGGAGTCTCGTCAATCACGGGATGCTGGCGCTGCTTCGACACCCCGCCGAGCTCGCCGCGGTACGGGCCGATCCCGAACGCCTGCCCGCCGCCGTCGAAGAGCTCGCGCGATTCGATTTTCCGACCAAGTTCGTCACGCGTTACGCCCTCGAGCCTCTCGACGTGGGCGGCGAACGAATCGCCAAGGGGGAGCTGATCTTCGGCGCCCTGGGTTCTGCCAACCGCGATCCCCTCGTGTTTCCGGACCCGGATCGCCTCGACCTATCGAGAGTCCCCGGTCCGACGCTGACGTTCGGCGCCGGCGCCCATTTCTGTCTCGGCGCTTCACTCGCGCGGGCCGAGGCCGCAGAGATGATCGGTCAGCTGGTCGTCGATTTTCCGGATCTCGAGCTCGCGGGCGAGCCCTGCTTCTCGCCGCATTTCAACATCCGGCTGATGACGAGGCTACCGGTACGACTGGGCGACGCCCGGCCTGGCCGCGGGTGGGACTGACGGCGAAGGTCGTATGCTGTCGAATGCGGACCCACGGAATCGGGAGAAAGATCGATGGTCGTTCATCTCGAGGCCGACAGCCGGGCCGATTTCACTCGGCTCCTGGATGATGTGGGACACGAGCTCCTGCGCGACACCCCGGCGTTGGTCCCGCTCGATCGATCCGAGCTGCTCACCGCCGCGAGCCGGACGACGGGCCTTTCCGATTTCGGGGGGGACGACTTCCTCGAACCGCTCGCTGTGCTCCTCGCGAGTCTCGATCAGGAATCCCACCTCACGCTTCTCGGTCGGATCCTCGTCCGGTCCGAGATCCTGAACCTGCTCCAGAATCGTTTACGGATCGCAGACCTCGTGAAGCGCGAGCCCTCGATCCGCGAACAGCCGATCGAGCGACCGATCTTCATCGTCGGCCTGCCGAGGTCCGGGACGACGATCCTGCACGAGCTGCTCGCCCTCGATCCGCGTCTTCGTGCGCCACTCACGTGGGAAGCGCGTTTCCCGTGCCCCCCCGCGACGGCCGCCAGCTACGACTCCGATCCCCGGATCGATTCTGCGGACCGGATCTTTCGATTCTGGATCGATCTCGTACCGGAATTCCAGACGATGACGGAGATGGGCGGGCGGCTTCCCTGCGAGTGCATCCAGCTGACGACCCACTCGTTCCGCTCGGAAGAGTTTTTAGGCCGTCAGCAGACCCCGAGCTACGGCGCCTGGCTCGCGACCGCCGACATGGCGCCAGCCTACGCCTATCACCGGCTCATGCTCCAGCTCTTCAGCTGGTCGATGAAGACCGAGCGTTGGATGCTGAAGGCGCCGTCGCACATGGGTGCGATGCCCGCCCTGATGGCAGAGTACCCGGACGCCTGCATCGTCCAAACCCATCGCGATCCGCTCCAGTCGATGGCCTCGACCGGGAGTCTGCT
>JAYVLW010000310.1:0-3246 GCA_043759315.1 Myxococcales bacterium | reverse complement strand
GAAATGCGGCGTAGGGCCTCGCTCGCCTCTTCCTACAGAACACAGGTGCGTTCGCCAAGCCACTGCCGTAGCCTTCGCGAACGGAGATACCCGCATGGCTGACGATCCCATTTCTCCAAAAGACTTCGGCGCATCCTTCAAGGGATTCATGGAGCAGATGGCCCGCCAGTCTCCTGGCGAGGAACCATTCTTCCGGCGTCGGCTACGCGATCACTTCGGCTCCGATCCGGCGAAGCTTGCGATCGTTACGGAGAAGATCAGCGACGCGAACCATGCCAACTTGCACCTCGCGATCGAAGCGTTCGTTACTGCGCCTGGACGGACGTCCGAGCTCCTCGGAGTCAGCAGCGATGCGGCCGCTTACATGGGCATCAGTCTCGCGCAGCTCGTGTCCGGCGGCGGCGGAATGATGCGCGGCGACGGACCATCGGAAGGGCCGGTGAGCTACACCAACGTCGCCCTCGACGGTGATCGCGTACTCGCATGCACGCAACTCGGTCTCTACCTCATCGGCGAGAGCGAAACTCGACTCGCGATCTTCGTCGCTCGAACGGACCGCGGCTATCGGGACGGAATCAAGGTCGAGGTACTCGCGTCGGAACGCGAGGCTGCCGATGCATGTCACGCGGCGCTCCGCAATTCGATGCGGAAGCGCAACGTATATCGGGGCCACGTCGTGTCGTTGTCGGTCCACGAACAGAACCTGCACGTGAGTTTCCATCGCTTGCCGTCGATCGCGCGTGACCAGGTCATCCTGCCAGAGGGCGTGCTCGACCGAATCGAGCGTCAGAGCGTTGGCTTCTCGAAGCACGCTGAGAAACTGCACGCCGCAGGACGACACCTGAAGCGCGGCATGTTGCTCCACGGCGCGCCCGGCACCGGCAAGACGCTAACGGCGATGTATCTCGCGGGCCGCATGCCTGACCGTACGGTCCTGTTGATCACCGGGCGGAGCATGGGCCTTCTCGAGCAAGCCTGTGCGATGGCGCGGATGCTTCAGCCGGCCACGATCATTCTTGAGGACGTCGATCTCATCGCCGAAGAACGCACGCGCCAGAATGGCGGCTGTGCGCCGCTGCTGTTCGAGCTGCTCAATCAAATGGACGGCCTCGCCGACGATGCCGACATCCTGTTCGTGCTCACCACAAATCGACCCGATCTTCTCGAGCCCGCGCTTGCCGCGCGACCCGGTCGAATAGATTTGGCCGTCGAGGTTCCGGTGCCGGACGCCGAATGCCGACGGCGACTCTTTGCGCTGTACGGCCGGGGATTGAAGGTCACTGCGCCGATTGATACGTACGTGGACCGAACCGCCGGGGCGAGCGCTGCGTTCATTCGCGAGCTGCTGCGCAAGGCCGCGCTGTTCGCAGCGGACGACGGCAACGAGATTGAGGTCAAGGCGCGACACTTCGACGAAGCACTGCACGAAATGATCGTGGAGGGCGGTGATCTCACTAAGAGTTTGCTCGGCGCCGCCATCGCTTCGCCCTGATGCGACTGCCGCATTTGATTTGGGATTCCATTCCACGACTACGCCGGCGGCTGATCACCTCACCGGGACAGCGGCGCGCCTCGTACCTCAGCCGCGGAGACGCGATACGATACGCACGAGAGATCGATCCATGCGAATCGAGCAACTCGGCGAGCTGAGCCCGGACGAACGCATTCCCGAATGGCTGGTCAGCAAGAGGGTCGACGTGCCCTACTTTCCGGGCGCGCAGTTGAGGTTCGTATTCGACTCCCTCGACGGCGATGACAGGCCGGATGAGTTCACCTCCGCCGTCCATCGGTTTCTTGCGCTTTCGATTCGAGACCGAGACAAGGCCGCTGCATACGTCTTCAGGAACTATCGCGAGATCTGCGACGCGATCGGTGACGCAGAAGTCGGTGTCGACATCGACGGGCCTGCGGATGTGTGGAACCACGTCCATCCCGGTGAGATTCACGTATCGCTTTGGCGGCGGCCCTACGGTGATCGCAAGGTGTACGTACAGATCACCGCCGAATGTGCTTGGGAACCCGAACACGGGTTGCAGATCGTCTATCGCGATGGCTCTGAGCTGAAGCGCGTCAGCCAGCAAGACGGTCACCTCACGCATGTCGATGCCTACGGCCTCCCCGAGGCCGAGGATCGAATCGTCTGATGGGCACCGAGCCCATTTGCGCTTCCAGCTCTTCCTCAAGACCTGTTCGCGCCGGGCGTTCTAACCCCAGTGCTCGCATGATTTGATCCGCAGGCCTTGAGTCACAGATCCGTTTCTGATCTGGTTGGGGTGATGGTTGACGGTCATCCAGTCGCACTTCGTGAACGCGTCGTTGCCGCCTACGAGGCGGGCAAGGGCACCTATCCCGAGCTCGGGGAGCTGTTTGGCATCGGTGAGGCCTCGGTGAAGCGATGGGTGTGGTTGATGCGCAAGCTCGGCCACGTGTTGCCGAAGGCGGCGGGTGGAGGTCGTCGATCGACGATCACTTTGCACGACATCGAGCAGGGCCTCGCCGCGTGTCCCGATGCGACCGCGCACGAGCTCACCGCGGAGATCAATCGCCCCCGTCCGAGGCGAGAGCGCATTCACGTGTCGAGCACAAAGCGGGCGCTCGCGCGGCATGGGTTCGTTGTAAAAAAAAGCGCCGACGGCCACTGGAGAGTCTGCGGGCGGACGTCGCGTTCAAGCGTACGCACTTCGCGATGAAGATTCGCCGGATCCCGTTCGAGCGATTGGTGTTCCTCGACGAGTCCGGGCTCAACCTCTCGATGAGCCGTAGCCATGCCTGGGTGAAGCGCGGCACGGAGTTCATCGACCGCGTGCCCATGAATTGGGGCAAGAACCTGAACTTGCTCGGGGCGATCCGACGCGACGGCTGGGTCGTGCTCACCACGACGTACGAGAAGGTCACCAAGGACTACTTCGTCGCGTGGGTGAAGACCAAGCTGCTGCCCA
Source organism: Myxococcales bacterium (assembly GCA_043759315.1). GTDB lineage: Bacteria > Myxococcota_A > Polyangia > Haliangiales > Haliangiaceae > JABFXX01. Next base: position 307 of record JAYVLW010000310.1, on the reverse strand, counting down.
AGCTTCACGCCGGCGACGTGCTGGTGATGGACAACCTCGCCGCCCATCGCGACCCGCGCGTAGCGGAGGTCTGCGCAGAGCACGGCGTGGAGGTCCTTTATCTGCCGCCGTACTCACCGGACTTCAACCCGATCGAGTCTGGCTGGGCGCTTCAGAAGCAGTTCGTTCGACGCCACGCGCCGCGGCAGAAGGACGCACTTCGTCGCGTGGCTCGTCGCGCGCGGCACCGCGTCACGCGGCATCACTGCCGCAAATACTTCGAGCATTGCGGCTACGGAGGTCAAACCAACTGATCCCTGGGGTTAGG
>JAYVLW010000309.1:0-11021 GCA_043759315.1 Myxococcales bacterium | reverse complement strand
GTGCTGAACGCCGAGTTCGCGGCGCAGGACATCCCGTTCCAGTTCGACCTCGCGAAGATCGACTACCTCACCACGGACGACTCGACGTATCACCTGGCGCAGAACAGCGACGAGGAGAAGCAGATGTGGGACGGCGCGCAGGTGAAGGGGCGCCGCAACCTGAACATCTACATCGTCGGACCGCGCAGCGACACGGGCGTGACCGGATGGGCGGAGTTCCTCGTCAACCCGAAGCTGCTCCGTGGCGATCACGTGGTGCTGCGCTACTACCCGGCCACCAAGGGGTTCTCGGATCCGCTCGTGCCGGTGCACGAGGTCGGCCACTGGCTCGGCCTCCTGCACTCGTTCCAGTTCGGCTGCGGACAGCTCGCGCACGGCGACCTGATCCGCGATACGCCGACGCAGAAGATCCACCATAGCTGCGCCGCGCACACGGACACGTGCCCGGATGATCCGGGTGAGGACCCGATCGAGAACATCATGGGCTACAGCCAGGGCTGCCGCGGACGGTTCTCGCCGGGCCAGATCCGGCGCATGAAGTTCCTCTATCGCACCGTGCGCGGCGGCAAGAGCGATGACCTGCCGATCGAGGACGAGACGGAGGTCCCGGACGATGAAGGTGGATGCTCGACGAGCGGCGGGTCGATCGGCGGCGCGTGGCTGGTCGGGCTCGCGCTGCTCGTGCGGCGGGAGCGAGTCAGCCGCCGCGCAGCTTGAGCGCGTCGAGCTTGTCAGGGCCTGCCGCGACGACGTCGGCGCCACACGGCAGGATCTCCCTAGAGGTGCGGCCGCGCGGCCAGTCCTTCAGGATCCGAGAGCCCGACGTCCGCAAACCCGACCTTCACCGAGATATCCATCGCCATCACGATCTGCTGGTAGGCGACCGGCTCGGTGCGCGTCGACTCGGCCGCGATCTGGATGTTCGTCTTGTCGGCGAAGAACGCCGAGGTCTTGTGTGTCTTCAGCAGCTCTTCGAACTTCTCCCAATCGTAGCCACCGTTCGACGTCTTCGGAATGCGCTGAAAGTCGTCGACGCGCGAGACACCGATCCAGATCTCGTCGGCCTCGATGAGCACGCTGAGCTCCGGATCCTCCGGCGGCTTGATCACCTGATCGCGGGCGCGACCCGCGGTCTTCACATCGAGCTTCGCGATGTTCACCCAGACGGCGGTCACCAGGAGGAATGCGGTCAGACAGCTCATCAGGTCGATGAACGGGATGATGTTCAGCTCGACGTTGACGCTTCCCTTGTCGTCCGTGCCAATCGCTGCGCCCATGTCCGGACGGACACGGGCCATCGCGCCGTGGTTGCACTAGTGGCGTGCGCAGACCTTGAGCGCCACGGCCGCGACGAACAGACCGATGTAGAACAAGGTCTTCAGCACTTCGGCACCATCGCCGCCGCCACCACCGTGGCGCGCTTTGACACCGTGCTTGTTGACCAGTTCCCATGCATTTGGCCGGAAGTCATATTTCATCGACACGAAGCCATCTGCGCGCAGGCCTTCGACGGCGGTCGAGGTGTTGTAGTCACCGACCCGGCGCTCGCCCTTCGGCGTGATGATGCCGGCGGCGATCTCGCGGGCCATGAAGCCCGCGCCCCAGGCGACGAGCACGCCGACCGCGACGAGCGCGAAGCCCGCCCCCGTCGACACGCCCTTGAACCAGCTCGCCGGGTGGACCAGGCCGAACAGGATGACCGACGCCGAGAGGGCAAAGAAGGCGATCGATCCAACGGTGCGCAGGAAGCCGTGCATCGTGGCGCAGCGCGGGCAGCGTGCCACGGGACGCGCACCGACCTGGTAGTGGATGCGCGTGGTGTTGCCGTAGTACTCGCGGCCGGTCTCCATCTGCGAGCTGACAGATGCACACGAGCTGGCCTCGAGCTCGCGCTTGCCGCAGAAGTGACACATCGCCTTCTGCACGTCCGCGAGGCGCTCGTGATAGGCCTTGACGCGCTCCTTGATCGACGACGAGTGCGCGATGGCGCCGACCTTGTCGATCACCTCCTTGAACCGAGCGTCGAGCTGCTTCTCGCGCGGGATGGCGCGGAGCTTCGCGAACCCCTCGCCGACCGCCTCGTCGATCAGCGCCGATAGACCGAGCAGCTGTGCCTCGTCGAGAGGACGCCAGCGCGCCGCCAGCGTGGCGACTCGATCGAGGTACGCGGCCACATCCTCGACGACGCCGTTGCCGGTCTCCGCATCCGGCGCGAGCTCGGCGAGCTCGGACTGGAACTGCGTCTTGAGCGGGCGGAACGCGACGAGCCAGGTCTCCGCATCGATCTTGCTCTTGCCCGCGATCGACGACAGGTGACCGACGTTGGCGACCCGTCCTTGCGCCATCTCGATCTTGGTCTCGCCGACGATCAGGTCCGCCAGTCGCGTGCGGAGCGCCGTGATCACGGCCTCGGTGTCATCCGCGCCGAGCAGCTCGTCGCCGAGCGCCGCGATCTTCGCCTTCACGTGCTCCGCGAACTGCGGCGAGGCGAGCAGCTCGCCCCACTTCGCCACACCCTCGCCGAGGAGCCATGCCCACACCGATTGGTTGCCCAGCAGGGCACCGGTCGCGCGGATCACCTTGTGCGGATCCTCGACGAGCGAGAGCCCCGCGCGGTCCTGCCATACGAGCGCCGCGGCCTGCATCGCCGTCTGCGCTGCGACGATCGTGGGACCGATCTCGCGCAGCGACGAGAAGCCGAGGAGCAGGCGCAGGTTCGCCTGGTTGACCTGGTGCGCCATGGAGGCGCCCTCGCGCTGGAGATTGAGATAGGCGCGCAGCGCCGTGCCATCGGCGTTGGTCAGCGCCGACAGCAGGGCGCCACCGTCGGCATCGTCGATCACGTCGAACCACAGGAGCTGCTCGACGAGGCGAGCCAGCGGGCTCTCCATCGTCTGGGCGGCTTCCTGGATCTCGATCTCGTCGCCGGGCGGTAGCCACGGCGCTGGATCCGGATCCGGCAGAGCCATGCCGACGCGCGCACGCGCGAGCGCCTTGTCGCACTGCCACACCGCCTGCTTCGCCGTCGCGTTCGTCGGCAAGCGCAACAGCCGGAACGGCGTCTTGCGGAACTGGCCGAGCCCGGGCGAGCGGATGCTCGCGCGCGCACGGTCGGAGTCGGTCCCTGACATGTCGATGGCTGCGGTCATCGCGTCCTCACTTCACGTCCGAGCGAATGGCCGAGGACACGCGTGCGCGCTCCTCGGAAGGGAACATCTGAACGATCTCGCGGCAGACGCCTGGGACCTCGTGATAGTCCTTGCGCTGGATCGCCGCCACGCCGCGTTCGAAGTGCTTCTGCGTGAGGCTCATGAGCCCGAGCCGCTCGGCCTCCTTCATGAGGTAGGACAGGTAGCCCTCCCAGAACCACGGCTGGCGCGTCATCACGGTCAGGTTCAGCGAGCGGATGTCGTCGATCTTGGTCTCCACCTGATCGAGATCGCCGCGGGCGAGCGCCTTGTCGGCTTCGACGAGCAGCACCGCAAGCTGGCGCTTGTCACCGGGCTCCCCGTCCGCGTTGATCACCTCGGACGCACGTTGTCGGATGTCTTCGAGCTCGTTCGCGAGGCGGTTCTTCTTGCCGCCGTCCTCGGCGTGATCGAGGTCCTGCGACATCATGCGAACCATCTGATCGGCGAGATCGATCGAGTCGCGATCGCCTTCCTCGAGCAGCGCCTCGACCTCGCGGATGCGTGGGTCGTTCTTCTCCTCGCTGACACTCGAGATGTCCTCCTCGTCGAGCTCGTCGGCCATCTCCTCGAGCTTCTTCAGGCGGTCCTTCTGGTCCGAGAGCGCCTTGCCGACCTCGTTGGCGGGCTTGGTCTCGAGATCGAAGCGGACGACCTCCTCGAACCACTGATCCAGCGCCGGCACGTACGCGCGACCGGTGGTCTGCGCCGACTCGTCGACGGCGATCGTGACCTCGACCGTGCTGCCCTCCGGGACATCGCGCCCGATCTTGTCGGCGTGGATGTGCAGCACGCCGATCACCTTGTTGCGATCGGCGCGTGTGCTCTCGCCCTGGATCAACGGCACGTGGATCGCTTCACCCGACTGGCCGCGCTTGAGCGACAGCGTCGTCGAGTGCGTCATCGTCTGGCGCGCCGGCAGCACCACGCCCTTGCGCAGGTACCAGTGCACGTTGTTATTCGCGAGCATGATGCCCACCGACTGCGACAGCGGCGGCCGCGCGATCGAGAAGCCGTGCATCAGCTTGATCGTATCGGGCTCGGTGACGAGCGGGTTGCCCATCCCGTCGACGGCGCCGACCTTGAACACGTTGAGCTGCGACGGGTTCAAGCGCAGATCCACGGCGAACGCGCCGTTCGGCTGCACCGGCGACAGCGGCGCGCTCCAGTTGACCGCCGCACCGTCGTCGCGTTCGACCGTGATCTTGAGGCCGGGCGGCGGCGGCACCGGCGAGGTCACCTTGCCGACGATCAGCGGCGACGGATCGGTGGTCATCGCCTCGTACTCGAGGTGCAGCTCGATAGCCGCGCCGACCTTCTTCTTGCGCATCGCGGCCGGCATCCGCTGCGTCGATGCGAACAGCGCCGCGCCGCGCGCGACGATCGTCATCGGATCGACGTAGTGCTTCGCTTCGACGCCGACGTCGAAGTGGATCTGCCGTGCGACGCACGGCGTGAGCGTGGGGCCGCCGACCATGACCAGGCCCGACAGCTCGGACGCCTCGACGCGGTTGCGCTTGAGGAGCTTGATGCACAGCGCGGTGGTGCGCTCGACGAGTGGCACCAGCAGCTCCTCGAGCCCATCGCGATCGAGATCGAACGCGACGCTGGCACCCTTGCCGAGATCGGAAATCGAGAACCGGTCGTGGGTGACCCCCGAGAGCGCGAGGCGCACGCGCTCGGACTCGACCTTGATCTTCGCGTAGGCGCCCTCGTTCGCCGGATCGGTGCGCTTGAACTCGCCGAGCTTGCCCTCGGCGCGGATCAGCTCGGTGGCCTTGCGGGCGATCGCGCGATCGAAGTCGCGGCCGCCGAGGTGGTTGTCGCCATCGTGGTCGATGACCTGCAGGCGGCCGTCCTTGCAGCGCACGAGCGAGACGTCGAACGTTCCACCGCCGAGATCGTAGACGAGCCACGATCCTTCGCGGACTTCACCGGTGCCGGAGTGCGCGATCGCCGCGGCGATCGGCTCCTGGAGCAACGGCGCGTGGTCGATGCCCGCGAGCGCGGCCGCGCGGCGCGTGGCATCGCACTGCGGCAGCTGGAACATCGCGGGGATCGTGATCACCGCGGCGCGTGGCGCCTCGCCATCGACGGCGATCGCCCGTGCGGTGAGCGTGCGCAGCACCTCGGCCGACAGCTCCTCGGGGGTGTACTCCCGTCCCGACGCCGGGAACCGCCGCTTCTCGCCCGTCCCCATCAGGCGCTTGAACTCGATCGACGTGTTCGCCGGGTCGATGTCGAGCATCGCCTTCGCCTTCGCACCGACGATGATCTCGCCCGTGGGCAGGACCTGGATCGCGGACGGCAGCAGCGGATCGCCATCGGGGCCCGGTAGCAGGCGCTGCTGGCGCCCTTCTTGACGCGCGATGGCGGAGTTCGTGGTTCCGAGATCGATGCCGTAGTCGATGGTCGACATGTCAGGCCGCCTTCGCGGTGTCAGAAGTGGAAGCCGGCGCGGAGGCCAGCGTCATGATCGAGCGGAACTTGTTGGCACCGCGGTCGCGGGCCTCCTTGGCGTCCAGCATCGCCTCCGGATCCGAGCTCCGCGTCCCGTCCGAGAAGCCGACGAGCAGGGACGCCTCGGTGGCATCAGGACCGCACAGGATGATCAGCGCGAGGATCGGCATGTTCGCGGCCTTCTGGATCGACGCGAGGTGCTCCGGCCACCCCGCGTTGAGATACCGCTGCACGATCTGCGGGCGCGCATCACGCACGGGCAGCGCCACGACGTACACGCCCTCTCCGTTGGGGTTGCGATAAGCCCCATCGCCACCGGCGCGCTTGATCAACAGGGTCGCCGCGTCGCCGGACTTCACGGCGCGGCGCACCGTGCTGCTCGCGGCGTTGATCACCGTATCGTCGATGACCGCGAGGCCACTCTGCGCCGGCGTGCCCGCGAGCTCGCGCTTGGCCTCCGCGATCGCGCCGGAGAGCTGACGGCCGAGGCCGCTCGGTCCCAGACGGTCCTCGAGCTTCGCGCCGGTCGCGCCATCCTCCTTGGTCTCGACGGGAAGGGACTTCTGCACCTTCTTCCACCGCCGCTTCATCATCGAGATGCCGACGGGCAGCGGGACGACCAGGCACAGGATGCCGAGGATCCCCATGATCCACGCCTTGCGCTTCTTGCTCGACTGCTTGTCCTGGACCGCCGCGATGCACGGCGCATCGGGGGTGATCTTCGCCGCGAGGGCGAGCGCGCCGCTCGGATCGTTGTCGTAGCGGACGGCGTCCTCGGCATCGCGACACGCCCGATCGGCGAGAAAGCCGGCGTCGAAGCCCGCGGCGCTGAACGCGGCCGACACGGGGATCAGGGCTTCCGCGTCGCGAACGTTGGTGAGCAGCTCGCGCACCCCGGTGACCCACTCGGGCTTCACGGCCGCCCTCGCATGCTTGACCAGCGCGCCTGTGCCCGACTTGTCCTTGTACGCGGCGATCTGCTCGGCGCACTCGGTGAGCAGCGCGACCGTCGCCGTGCAGTCCGGGAGGTTCGCGTTGAACGCGAGGAACTCGGCCATATCGAGGCCGGCGGCCTGGAGCTTCTCGGCGTCGAACACCTTGCTGTGCTGGTTCGCCTGCGAAACGATCACGTCCTCCGCCGCCTTGGGAGCGAGCTTCGCGAGCGCCTTGATCGCGTCCCGCATCGCGGGCGCCTGGGTGCCACCCGAGACCATGGTGCGGGTCGCGGTGGTGACCGAGAGATCGAGCTCGTCGGCGGGGAGCTTCGCAAACGCGGCGGTGACCCACTCGGCCTTGTGCACGGCCGCGGCGCCCTCCGGCGTCTGGATCACCGCGTCGATCGCGGCGGGCATCGACCCGGGGTTGATCTGCGCGACCGCGGCGTCGAACCGGGCGGCCTTCTGCCCATCCTTCAGGTAGGCGAGCAGCGACGCCGACGTGGCCGGCGCCTTGACCTTGCCCCACGCGGCGACCGCGCTGGCGAACAGCTCGTCATCGACGGCGTCGAGCACGGCGCCCGCGCGCTTCGGCTCCTTCTCGAGGGCGACGGTGATGCCCGCGCCGTCGGCCTTCGTCGGCTTGCACCTCTCGCTGATGCGAGTGCGGAACTCCTTGACCGGAATGCCGTCCTCTCCCTGCGCCTGGATCCACAGGCCGACGACGTCGGCGCGGTTGCCGACGCACAGCTTGGAATCGATCATCGGGGACAGCTTGTCCTTCCAGCGCATCGCCACGGTCGACGCGAGCAGCGTCCGCGCGAGCTGGGCCTGCTGCGCGGCGGGCAGCTTCGCGAGCGAGTTGACGACCTCGTCGGCGATCGCGCCGGTGCCATTGTCGGCGATCGCGTCGCCGAGCTCCTTGCGTCCCACGCCGGTGCGGGCGATCGCCTGGACCAGCTCCTTCGCCACCTCCGGATCGTTCATCGCGAGCGCCGCTGCGAGCAGGTTGCCCTGCCCGTCCACGGTCGGCGACACGGTGGCGCCGATGCTCGAGTAGTCCACGCGCTGGGCCAGCATCAGCGGCAGCGCCTCGTCGATCTTCTTCGCGCCCTGCGCCGAATAGTTGAGCGAGATGCCGCCGCCGCTGGGCGAGTAGCTGTAGCGGCTCTTGTAGTCCTGCAGGCACGAGACCTGGATGCGGACCTTCGTGTTCGCGAGCATGTACGGCAGGTGGACGGTGTCGGTGCGATCCGAGACGCCTTCCTTCTGCTCGACCTTCGCCTCGATGTTCCACACCGTGCGGCCGGTCGCGTTGATGATGTCGACGTCGACGCCCGGGCAACCGGTATCGTTCGAGGTCGCGAACACGTCGAGCTTGAGCAGGAGATCCACGGTCTCGCCCTCGATGCCCTCGCGCTTCGCGAGCTCCCGCAGCTCGGTCTTCGCGCGACCGAGGGTGTAAGAGTCGAGCTCCTGACTGTACCGGGGCTCGGCACTCGCGGTTCCCGCCAGGACGAGCGTTGCGGTGACGATGTTCAGTGCTCTACGCATGTCATCCCTCACTTGCCGAGACCTCGCATCCGCCGGTACAGCGGGTGCGCGTTGATCCGGACATTGACGTCTGCCGCGCGGCGATGATCGCCCGCGAGGCGGTGGGTGAACCCTTCCATCAGCAGCAGCAACAGCCCAAGGCGGTCCTGCGACGGCGAGAGGTTCTCGCGGTTGAGCGACCACCACTCGAGCGCCTCGGCCCAGCGTCCCTTCTTGAGGAACGCGAGCCCGCGCTTGAGGATCTTCGCATCGGCGCCGCCCTTGTCGAGCAGGTCGGCGATCGTGATGCCGTCGACGGCGAGCGCCGACTCCAGCGACAGCGAGTTCTCGAGATCCGCGACGCTCGGATCGTTGCGCGCGTCCACGCGGACCAGCGCATCCCGCAGATCACCGGGCGACAGCGGACCCGCGAGATCGCGCGCGAGGAGATCTTCGATGCCCGCATCGGAGCGCGCGAGCAGGTTCTCGGTGACCATCCGGTCGAGGCGATCCTCCTGCGGGTTCGGTGTGCGCGCGAGGCCGGTGAGGCCGCGCGGCGAGCGACAGAACGGGCACACGATCGCCGCCGCATCGTAGGGCGAGCCGCAGTTGTCACATCCCGAGAGCTGTGCCTCCGTCACCGGCCGGTGCTTCCCAGCCGACGCGTGGTCAGCTCGAGGGGAGTGAGGAACGTATCGACGTCGAGCTCGATCGCGCCGCGCAGGTCCGAGCCCTCGTCGACCTTGAGCGCCTCGAGCACGTTCGCGCCGTGGTACTCGAGCGGCGGCAGCTTTCCGAGGAGCGCGCGGCGCATGTGCGCGCCGCCCTTTTCATTTGATTGGTCAGCCATGGCTTACCTGAGGACGATCCGTCCGAGCTGTTCCATCACCTGGCGCTCGAGCGCCGTAATCCGCGTGCTCGAGGTCTCGACGTTGTTCGCGAGCGACGTCAGCTCGCGCTGGATCTCGGCGAGCTTCTGCACCGCCGCCGGCTCCGCGCGCCGCACCACCTCGGACGCGATGCCGCCGACGAACGCCGCGCGCTCGCGCAGCGCGGTCACCGTGATCTCGCCCTGCGGCGCGGCTTCGAGCGCACCGGACTCCTGGAGATCGAGCACCACGGGGCGGAACTCGTCGAACCGGCCGAGCTCCTCGATCAGCGCCTTGCGCACGCCAACGCCGACCGCGGGATCCGAGAGGAACTTCGTGGACGCCGAGCGGAACATCTGTAACAGCTCCTTGCGCTCGAGCTCCGCGCGGCGCGCCTCGGCGAGGAGGTTGCGCGCACGCGGGCTGCGCACGCCCATGGTCAGCGCGGCGTCGAGCCACGACAGCGCCTTCTCCGTGCGGTCGCGCTTGTACGCGAGGTACAGCGCGCCGAGTGCCGCGAGCGACTCGCGATGGCGCGGCTGGAACTGCAACGCGCGCAGCAGCGCGGTGGCGATCACGTCGACCTCGTCGGGCGCGAGCGGCTGCCCCTTGCGAGACGCGAGGTCCACGCGGACCACGGCCTCGAGGAAGAACAGGCCGCGATACAGATCGTGCGGGAGCTGCAGCGTCGCCTTGTCGATCGCGGGCAGCAAGAACTCGTCCGCCGCCTGATCCTCCACGTCGGGGAGCTGCGCCGGGAGCCAGCGGCCCATGAACGCGTGCGTGGCAGCGAGCGCCTTGTCGAGCTCGCCCGATCGGTAGTGGATCGCGACGTCGTAGACATCGCACGCGATCGTCGCGGCGCGCAGCGAGGCCTCGTCGAGGCCGGTGACCTCGCGCACGCGCGCGATGCCCTCGGCCGCCTCGGCGAACTTCCCGGCCTTCATGTGCTCGCGCACGGTGAGGATCCGGTGCGTGACCAGCGCGACGGGGATCTGGCCGGCGAGCACGCCGAGCTGCGTGACCTCGTCGAACAGCTTCGTGGCGCCTTCGTTATCCGCCGCTCCGAGCTTCGCCTCGGCAAGCATCAGCAGGCACACGCTCTCGTTGACCTCGGAGGAGTTGTTCGCATCGAGGCCCGTCTTCGCGGCGCGCATCGTGTCGAGGCCGCCCTGCCAGTCGCCGGCGCGCGCCTTGACGTAGCCCGAGAGCCACGCTGCCTCCGCGGAGTGCGGCGCGAGCTCGAGCATCGATGCGAGATCCTTCTGCGCGGTGGCGAGCTTCGCGTCGCGATCCTGGTGGGTCACCGGCGCGGCGTCCTCGGGCGCAGCCACCGCCATCACGGAGCAGAACGCGCGGAGATAGAGGAAGTCGAGCACCTCGAGCTTGTGCAGCTGCTCGACAGACATCCGGCCCGCCATCGCGAGTGCAGCCTTGTAGCGACCGCCGTTCGCGTGCGCGGTGAGCCCGGCGAGCGTGGCCGCCTCCGGCTTGTCGAGAGCCTGCGGCGAGCCCGGCGTCTGCTCCGCGGCATCCGGCGACGCGGCCGGCTTGCGCTTGCGCGGGATCAAGGTCTGCAGATCGCCGAACGCGAGCGCGCCGAACGCGAACAGCACGAGCGACACCGCGACGATCAGCGGCCACTGCGCCGGACCACTCGGCTCGCCGTTGTCGTTCGGGGGCGCCATCGTGGGATCGAGCTTCTCGAGCTCGGCCTGCTTCTTCGCGAGCGTGTCGGAGAGATCGGTGACCTCCTTCTTGAGACCGTCGATCTTCGCCTGCGTCGCCGCGTCGTGGGTCTCCGGCTTCTCGGCCTGCACGGTCCCGGCCGACGGCTTGTTGAGCACGGACTCGTAGACGCCCATGGCCACCAGCCCCAGCGCGATCGTCACGCTCAGCGCGAACCGCAGCGTGGAGCGCTCGAGGCCTTCGCGCTTCTCGAGCAGGTAGGCGCGCGTCGACAGGGCGGCGAGCACCACCCCGACCACCGCCAGGAACCAGATGACCATCGCCGTCATGACCTAAGGCGCCCCCGA
>JAYVLW010000308.1:0-10162 GCA_043759315.1 Myxococcales bacterium | reverse complement strand
CACAAGCGTGAGCGGCAGCGCTTCGGCGCAGTTCGCGACGTTACCGTCGGTATGTCCGAGCACCGGACGCTCGCCGTCCGCATCCCGGACGCCATGGCTATGCGAGTCGCCGCCGAGCACAGCTTCGACGGCAAGATGTCGACGGTTGGTCGCCGCGGCCGAGCTCGAAAAGCGACGCGGCTTCCGGCCCAGCGTTCCTCGATGGCTACTCGCTCCAGGCCGATCGTCTCGTCGATGCCGAGGATCGCGACGGTGCGTAGCCAGTTTCTCGCCGCACTGCGTGCAATGACTCGCTGGTGCCTGTGGCACCGCATAGTTCGGCTTCGTCACGGCGGCGATGGGTTCCATGCCTGCCGATGGTGCGAGGCACGGTCCACGCGTTGCCCGCGCGCGTCATCCAGACCAAATTCGACGGCTGGGGTAGTCGAATCCTTTGATATGCCTGTAATTGCAGATCTTCCTGGGGTAGCGGCACGGAAGATGTGGCGGGCTTTGGGCGTACAATGCCCGCCTGGATGATGGTGGTGACGAGTGATGGCTTCGATCTCGGCGTCGAGATCGAGCGAGCGCGCCTGGAAGCAGTGCGTGCGATCGCGGCTGCGAACCTGAATGCGGACGACACCGCACTCGCCGACGCTCGGCTCCAGGAGCTGAAGATTCGCACGACGACTACGGACGGCTGTCACGGACTCGAGTACCTGCTCGGGCTCAGAGCGGACGAGATCAAGTGGCTGTTCGCGGTCGTGGCGGCCACCGTCGACCCGGAGCTCGCGCTTCATCTGCCTCAGCTCGGCCCACGGTACGGGCGCACGGGAATCTCGCTCGCGCAGTTCGCCATGATGAGCGGACTCGATGGCGCGCGCCTGCGCGATCTCGGTCGCGGAATGCTGGGTGCAAATCCTCTCGTCAAGCACCGGATGATCGAGCCGATCGATCGGCGGGCGGTGACGAGCGAGACCGCGTGGGTTGCTTGCGCGCGGATCGTCACGTACCTCGCGGGTGAGGACACGCTCGATCCTCTGATCGAGCGGGCGGGCGGCATCGTCGACATGCCAGAGGGGTTTGTCTCGGACGCAACACTCGAACATCTCGCGGCGCGGATCCGTCACGTGCTCGAAGGAGAGCCATCGGCGATCGTGCTGCGTGGACGGCACGCCGGCGGTCGACGCACGCTCGCGCGGTACGCCGCCGACCGCCCGCTCGTGGTGCTCGACCTCGAGCGACTCGATCCCACCATCCCCCTCGGCGACGCACTCTCGGCGCTTGGCCGTGAGGCGATTCTGCGGCGCGGGCTCGCGCTGATCGCGGGCTTCGAGGATTCCGGTACGCCGGAGTCGACGTACCGGCGCCGCGAAGTGGCTCGCTTCATCGAGACGTCCAGCACCAGCGTGTTCGTGCTCGCGACGGGGTCCACCGTGCAGCTCGATCTGTCGCGACCGACGTTTCGGTTCGACGTCGCGCTACCATCACCCCGAACGCGCCTGGGACTGTGGCAGCGCTCGCTCGGACGCGACGGGGCGCGCGTCGAAGCGGACGTGTCTCGCTGCGCGTTTCAGTTCCAGCTCGGACCCGGCGGCATCGCCGCGGCGGTGATTGCAGCACGTGCGAACGCTTCCGCTCGAAGCTCGCACCTCGAAGCCGGCGATCTCGTCGAAGGTGTGCGCGCGACTGTCGAGGAACGATTGCACGGTCTCGCGCGGCGGCATCCCACGCACCTCACCTGGGATGACATCGTCTTGCCCGACGAGATCCGTCCGCAGGTGGATCTCCTCGTGTCGCGCGTTCGCAACGCGTACCGGGTGCTGGACGAATGGGGCTTTCAGCGCCACCTCCCTGGGCCTGGGGTCGCGGCGTTGTTCAGCGGACCACCGGGGACCGGAAAGACCATGCTCGCGTCCGTGCTGGCCCGCGCGCTGGGTCTCGACCTGTTCCGCGTCGATCTCGCACAGATCACGTCGAAGTGGATCGGTGAGACCGAGAAGCATCTCGATCGGGTGTTCGACGCTGCGGAAGTCGGTCACACGATCCTGCTGTTCGACGAGGCAGACTCGTTGTTCGCGAAGCGCACCGAAGTGAAGGGTGCGACCGAGCGCTACGCAAACATGGAGGTGAACTTTCTCCTCCAGCGGATCGAGACGTTCGCGGGCGTCGCGATCTTGACGACGAACATGGACGGCAGCCTCGATCCTGCGTTCCGTCGCCGCCTGGCAGCGCACATCCGGTTCCCACAACCCGACGCCGCGGAGCGCCTCGAGCTGTGGCGCCGGCTGATCCCGACGGCCGCGCCGCTCGCGGACGACGTCGACTTCGAGGATCTCGCGAACGACTTCCCGGCCTTCGCCGGTGCACAGATCCGCAACGCACTCACGACCGCCGCGTTTCTCGCGGCGAGTGCTGGTAGGCCGATCGACCGCGACATGTTGCGCCGCGCGGCGTCGGAAGAATCACATGCAATGGGGCGCGTGGTGGGAGGGAGCCGATGATCGAACAAGCGTCGCACAAGCAGTCCGAGCAGCAGCCCGAGGCCGCGCCGCCCGCTCAGCAACAGCAGGAGCAGGACTCTCAGGCGCACGTCGGTCACGACACCGAGCAGCCTGGGGCGCAGTCGTTTTCAGCGATGCAGCAGCATGCCGTCGGCAAGACGCTCGGGCGCGACGACCGGCGACTCTCCGAGCGGGTCCGGACGCCCGCGTCGCCACTTCCGTTCAGCGCCGAGCTCGAGCAGTCGTTTGGTCAACCACTCGCCGGAATCCGCGCGCATCTCGGGGAGCGGGAGGTCCTTCAAGGTCTCGGCGGCGAAGCTGCGGCCGATGGCGACGTGATCGCGTTCCGCGATGCAGATCCGTCGCGCGAAACAGTCGCGCACGAGGTCGCGCATGTCGTGCAGGCGCGAAGCGGCCGCGGCAAGGGTGGCGCCGGTGCGGAGACGGAAGCGCGCGACGTCGAAGCGCGCGTTGCGGCCGGTCAGCCCGTCGGGGAGCTGCAGCAAGGCGCCGACGGCCTTCACATGAAGGACGAGGTCGAGATTGCCGATGCGCACCAGTTCATCCGCGAGATGCTGAGTGTTTCCGAGATCGCATACAGCACGCCGAGCAGGAACAAGGCCCTCGAGCTGCATCCGTATGCGACGTACCTCAGCACGCCCGCGAAGCTGGTCGAGCAGCTGTTCGGGTGGGGCGGGGAAGCATCGTTCTTGACGAAGCCGTTCCACGACAAGATCGAGCGTCTGATCGCTCCCGAACCGCTCGTTCCGCTGGTCAACAACGCGCGCAAGGCCGACACGCCCGCCGGCGGCACCGTGGCCGGCCCGATGCACTACGTGTTCATGGATTCGGTGGGCATGGCCCTCGGCAACGCCTTGACGCGCGCGCTCCGCCAGTCGGTGAGCCGGATGCTACCGCGGTACGTCGCGGCGACCAAGCCCGAGTATTGCGAGGACGGCACGGTGCTCACGACCGCGAAGCCATCATCGATCCATCTGCCGGTATCGCATTCGCTCGACACCGTCGTGGCGTTTGCTCTGTGCTCGAGCGCGGTCACGGTCGATGCGGCGAAGTTCGCCAAAGCGCACCCGGACATGGTCGCCGCGGAGCAGAAGCGGCAGACGGACGACGTCAAGATCAAGTTCGCATGGGAACGCAAGCTCTGGCACTGGGTGGAAGCGCCCCAAGGCGCATCGGCCGAGCAGGTCGCGAAGGCGCTGTTCGGGGACGCGCAGCACGCGTACCGGCTCACGCCGATGGCACCGCTGTTCGGGTTCCGGGGCAGCGACGTCGCGATGTTCACGAAGGAGAAGCGCGACGAGCTCAACGAGCTCGCGGCGAAGCATCACCCCGAGCCCTCCGTGCTCAACTGGCTCGACATCGCCTCCTACGACCAGCAGAAAGCGGCGGAGGCCGCGACCGGCCCGAACAGCTACGACGGCTACGGTAGTGACGACGCGATGGATGGCGGCATGCGTCCGTCGGCAGGGGTCCCCGAGATTCCTTCGAACGAGCCCGATCCCAACCGTCCGAAAGAACAGTACGGGTTCAACGCGGATCGCGACACCGATCCGGCAGCCGAGCTCGCGGCCGAGCCGGGGGACTCGTACGCGCGCAATCGCGCCGCGGCCACCGCCGACGGCAAGCAGCACGACGAAAAGGCGGTGTACGACAAGCTCGACGACTGCCTCGACAACCTGGCCACGACGCAGACCGCATTCGCGACGCTGGGGTTCTCGACCGAAGGCGTGGAGAGATTCCTCTCGAAGTTCCGACGACGCCAGCAGAACACGCTGGACGCGTGCCTCGCAGATCCGAACGCCGAGTTCGCGCTCGCGGAGCAACAGGCGCTCGTGCTCAAGCGACTCGCGAAAGGTGCGAACGACACGACGGCATACCTCGCGTTGTTCGGCGGCGTCTCCAAGAAGGACGGTGCGGATGCAACGCTGCCGACGCTGCGCGAGCTTCCTGATGTGGCACGCGAGGCCATCGAGGAAGCGGCGAACGCGTATGCCGCAGCGCTCGACGCGGTGCAATTGCCGGAGCTCGCACTGCCGCGTCTCGACAGGGCCGATGGGCTCCAGAAAGCCGTGCGCATCACGGTCCTCGAGAACAGCATCTACAAGGCCGAACCGACGATCTATCAGGCGATCCAGACGCCGGACGACCGCCACGCCGATGGCGTGAAGTACGACCCGCAGGAGAAGCTGACCAGCAATAACTCGTTGCTCCACGAGCTGTCGGTGCTGCGCGTCGAGATGGAGAGCGATCCGGCGGCCACCGAGAAGAAGCTCGGTGGCACGCAGACGCGCGCCGGCGACTACCTCTTCGAGATGTCGGTGATCGCGAACTTCGAGGCGCTCGACAGTGCCTGGAAGCTCGTCAACAAGGAGCACGACTTCTGGGAAGACCTCGACGACGCCATGCGCGGGATGGATCTCGAGAACAAGAACCGCGGGTTCTATGAGGAGTTCGCGGCGATCTACGGCCAGTTCGATACGGCCGTCAAGGAACATAACGAGACCGACAAGCAGCTGGCGCGCGATGCGTTCAAGGAGCTCGTCAATCGCAAGGCCTTCCAGGACCACTTCAAGAAGATCAAGGACCACCTCGAGGACGATGCGAACAGCAAGAAGTGGAACAAGGTCATCGCGGGCATCGCGATCGCGGTCGTTGCAATGGCGCTCGGCCAGGTCTATTTCGGCGCGCTCCTCGCGGAGACCGGCTCCGTGGTGCTGGCCTCGCTCGGCGGCGCAACGGTGGAGACCGCGACGAACGTCGTTCTCAGCAAGCTCGTGTTCGACGCCGATCCAACCGCCGGCAACTTGATCACAGGCTTCATCGGTTCGGCCGTGATGTACGGCATGCTCGGCAACGCCCTGAAGGCGGGCCGCGCCGCCGGCGTCGGAGCGGAGCTGGGCGAGGAGGCCGTCAAGGTCAGCGGCGCCATGAAGGCGGGGACGTTCGTCCTCAACACCGGCAAGGAGCTCCTGTTCGTCGAAGCACTCGGTCTCGTGCAGGCGCAGATCGCCGCGATGATCGACGGCACCGAGCTCACCGAGGAACAGGTCAAGGACATGTTGATCCACAACGTGGCCGGCCTGGTCGGGATGAAGGTCGGCCAGCGGGTGATCGATCACACGATCGATCCGCTCAAGCCGTTCAGGGAGCTCGGCGCCAAGAACGGAATCGACGTCAAAGGCTTGCTGACCGAGAAGGCAGAGCTCGAGCAGCTCGCGCGCGACGTCGCGGACACGAAGGACCCGGCGCGGGCGCAGGAGCTGATCGAGCGCGAGCGCGCGTACCTGGCACGCGAGCGTGATGTTCGCGAGAGGCTCATCGAGCAAGCGCAGAAGCATCCCGAGCGGGTCTCCGGCCGGCAGCTGCGCGAGCTCGAAGCGATGCCGGATGCCGGCGGCGACGCCGAGGTCAATCGCGCCCAGGCATTGATGAGTCTCGAGGAGGCCGGGCCGAACTTCTACCGGGCGGACGCTCGTGGTTTCGACGTGCTCGTCGAGATGCACCAGAAGAGCAACGATCGCCTCGTTGCCGTCGAGACCGATCCGACCACCGGTCTGCGCACGATGCGGTTCGAGACGCCGGAAGGAGTTCCGATCCGCATCAAGGAGAAGATGCCAGAGATCGGCGAGCGCACTGGTCCGCCGATTCCCGTCGATGAAGCGCTGGCCTTCGAGCGATGGGTCGACAACGACGCGATGCTGGCCGTCGGCAACGACGGCATCGATCAACTCCGCCGCCTCTACGCGACGGACCCGCGCGCCGCGATCAAGCTCGGCCAGAAGTACGGCTACCAGACTCCGTTCATCCTCGGCGGTGAGGCCCCGCTGCAGACGCATGCCGCCCCGGGCATCGAGCACCCCGCCGCGAAGTTCGACCGCTCCGACCCGGAGCGCGCCTACGACAACTACAACTCCGAGCGCGCGGGCAAGGAGGTCAAGCCGGGCGAGCCGCCGCCGATGGATCGCAGCGTGTTCGAGGCGATGTACAAGGCCGGCTACGAATGGGACCCGCTCGCGGAGCGCTGGTTGCCGGGCGAGAAGATGGCTCCCACCGTCGATCCACCGACGCGCGACCTCGACAAGATCCGCAACGGTCCCGAGGGCGTGATCCGGGACGAGGCCCAGCTGAACAACGCCGACGTCGCCTACGCGATGAACGAGCAGCTACAGACGGTGAAGCCGTCCGAGGTCAGCGGCATCATCGATCGATTCACCCCCGACCAGCAGGCGAAGGCGCGCGTCGTGCTCGCGAAGGCGTCGGGCTACGGCAACATGGAGAGCCTCAACGGCCTGCGCGCGGCGATGGAGCCACACCTCGGCGCAGGGCTCAGGCTCTACACGCCCGGTCACGGTTCCCTCGGCGACAACATCGCGTACCTCGCCAGCAAGGAGAAGCACACGTTCCCCGCCCATCCCGACGCGATCAAGACCACGGACAAGATCTTGCCCGACAAGACGCTCGTGGTTGTCGACCCCGTCGTGCTGCACAAGATCAAGACCGAGCCCGGGTTCGCGCAGAGCCTCATCGATGCGAATGCGTTCCTCATCGAACCACGAGGCTTCAATAGCGGCATCAACATGCACAACGGGGTGTCGCCCGAGGTGATCGCGCAGCGCACGTCAGAGCTCCTCGATCGCGCGAACGACATCCAGTCGAAGTCGGACGGGAAGATGAACTTCGACCAGGCCGTCAATTCGGCGCTCGACGAGGTCACGCAGCAGGCCCTAGCGGCGGCACATCCCGATCTCGCCGGCAACGTGAAGGCCGTCGACGCAGTCGCTCATCCCGACGTCAGCGACGCCGCGATCGCCGGGCAGCTCAACGGCAAGGCCGGCATCAGCGAAGCCCAGGTCGACGCGATCATGGCGACGGTGCCGGAGAAGTTCCGCGGCATGCTGCGCGAGTTGATGGCGCGGCAGGCTCAGGTGTTCAGCCCGCGCTCCCAGTCGAACGAGATCGTTGCCGGCCACCAGCGCGTGCTCGGCATCGCGGCGGCGAAGGGCATCGATCCGGGGAACATCTACTACTACATCCCGAAGCCCAACAAGAGCTACGGCATCCTCGCCATGGCCCACCGCGAGGCGACGGGCACGTCGGTCGATCGATACATCAACGGTCCTTCCGAGCTGGCGAAGGTCGGGCCGGGGAGGGACAAGCTGGTCGTCGTGCTCGACGACGTCGCCGGTTCGGGCGAGTCGCTGCAGTTCGCGACCGAGACGACGGCGCACCCGAAGCCCGAGAACGCGCGTGCGGCCGGGTTCGAGGGCGAGATCGTGGTCGTTCCGATTCGTTCGACCGAGATCGCCAACGAGCGCTTCACCGGCGCCGGCGGGTTCACGGAAGAGGATCCGCACCTCACGTACTCCCCGAACGAGGTCTCGAAGGCACTCAAAGAATCGGACTTCTTCACGAACCTCGATCCGCGCCAGCAACTCGAGCTCGAGAAGTTGCTCAAGGACCTCGGCTTCGATGACAACGGACTCTCGATGGCATTCCCGTACATGGCGCCCGACAACAACAACATGTTCTTCGGTGACCAGATCGCGAAGTTCTTCATCATGAACGAGGCGCGTGATGCTTCGAAGGCCCCGAAGAACTGGAAGGCGCCCAAGTGAGTGACGAAGCCATCGATGTGGTTCGCGAGGTCACGACAATCGTCGAACGTCTCGGTCACCCACCGGGCGACGATCCTGATCTGTATCCGATGACGCTGGCGCTGGCGGCGCTGCCCGGCGTCGATGCGCGCAAGCCACTCGACATCCACTACCGCGAGTATGCGGTGCGGACGGCGTTCGGCGACGATCTCGCGGAAGAACACGCACTCCTCGTACGCATCCGCGCGCTCGACATCGCCGCGGCGCCCGAACCCGTCGCGCTGTTGCCGACGGCGGAAGGCCAGGTCTCGATCGTTCGCTACTGGGCGTGTGCTGGCGAGCAGCTGCGCCGCCTCGACGAGACGAAGGAAGCGTTGCGACCGGAAGCAATCGAGCGTGTACGTCGTGATCTCCGCGCGCTCACCAGCGCGGGGTACGTCCACCCCTACGCGCGCGGCACCTACCACTGGTGGATCTCCGAGCAGAGTGGAACGCTGGTGCTCGAACGCTGGGGTGTCGTACGCCCTGGCTCCGAGGCCGAACGCGACGAGCTCGTCGAGTCGGTCGAGTCAATGCTGCTGGACCGAGGACGCATGTGAATCGAATCGCGGAGGTGTTCGGGGCATCGCGGGTGCTGCTGCCGGTGGTCCATCCCATCGGCCGGCGCGAAGCACTCGCGAGCATCGAGACGGCCGCAGGCGCAGGCGTCAAGGGCATCTTCCTCATCGACCAGGGCATGACCGAGCCGGAGGTACTCGCCCTCGTTCGCACGGTGCGCGAGACCTTTCCGTCGCTGTGGATCGGCGTGAACCTACTCTCGCGACCCCCGGGCGAGGTGCTCGTGATAGCGCCGTCGATCGATGGCATCTGGAGCGACAACGCCGCCGTCGATGAACGGGCCGCAGCGCAACCCTCCGCGGATGGGTTCGTCCGTGCGCGCGAGGAGCGGGGTTGGCGTGGGCTCTACTTCGGCGGCGTCGCTTTCAAGTATCAACGCGAAGTCGCCGGAGAAGACCTCGGACGAGCCGCTGGGATCGCGTCCACCCGCATGGATGTGGTGTGCACGAGCGGGCCGGGCACAGGGAAGCCGGCCGACATCGCCAAGGTGGCAGCGATGCGCGCCGGCATGGGCTACGCGGCACTCGCCCTCGCGTCGGGCGTGACCGTGGACAACGTCGCTGTGTACCTTCCGTACGTGAACGCGTTCCTGGTCGGTACCGGGATCGAGGCATCGTTCGGTGTGCTCGACCGGGCTCGGGTCGAGGCGCTGCAGGCCGCGATCACGAGCGGTGGGTGAGAGCGTTACGGAGCGAGATCGATCGACTGGGCCATGCACGCGGCCTCGAGCGCCTCCTCGTACTCGGGGGAGGCGAGGGCGTAGTAACGGCGCGCGTTCGTCTCGTCGCGGAGGTGGCAGGCGGCGAGTCCGCCGAGCTCGATGAGATGGCGCCGCAACGGGCCGTCGAGCGACGTCAGCTTGAGCCCGCTCGCGGCGGCCTCGAGCGCGACGCTCCAGTCCTTGGCCTTCGCAGCTCGCTCGGCGCGTTCGACGATCGCCTTGTCGCGCGCGGACGGGGCCGCGGTCGCGAACGTCACCGGATACATGAGGTCGGCGCGACCGAGCGCCGCGATCGGTGACGCGAACACGGCGGCTTCGAGCGTGCGGGTCACGCACGCAAGGAACTCCTTCGATTCGCCGAGCGTGCCGTCGGTCTCGAAGCCATTGACCGAGAGGGTCATGCCGAGGTCCGGCGCGTTGCGGATCGTCAGCTTGGTGTTGACGACGCCTTTGACGTCCGGATCGCGCTCGAGCTCTCGCGCGTAGCAGCCCCGGATCCGGGGCATGATCTTCTTCATCGTCGGGCGGAGCTCTCGCTTGCGCAGCCGGTGCGGCGGACCGGCTGCGACGGCCTTCTCGATCTTGTCTCGCGTTGTCGGAGTCGGTGCGGCGGCGCCGTCCGGAACGAAGCTGACAAGCACCAGAGCGAAGACGAGACCTTGCATCGCCTGGAAGCGTACCCCTTGCGTGCCGCGAACCGGTGCGGTACATACTGAACCGTATGG
>JAYVLW010000307.1:0-7417 GCA_043759315.1 Myxococcales bacterium | reverse complement strand
TCGGCGAAGAACGTGGGCGCGCGGGCGGCAGTGAACACGCGGAACGTGATCGGCAGGAAGCCTGTCGCCGCCGCGGCCTCCACATAGGCGGTGGCATCGACGAAGCTCCCCGGCGCATCGACGTCAAACACCCAGCGACTCGCCTTTGGCGCACACAGCTCGAGCCGTCCATCCGCGCCGGTCGTCGCGGTCACGCTCGGGAATCCGAGAAGCGTGAACTGCGCACCAGGCACGCCCGAACCGGTCGCCGCGCTGGCATCCCAGTCCACGAGCCTGACCCTGACCTGCATTTGTGACCCACACGGGTTGGCCCCATCGCCCGACGCGTCGCTCCGCACGCCGCCGTCGGGCGAGCTACCGTGTTCGACGCATCCGACCAGAACGAGACTGACCGCGGTCACAAGGCAGGCGTTCCGCATGCGCCACGCTACAGCGGTTCACGCCGGACTTCCACGCCCTCCGCTCGGACGGTCGCCCTCAGCGTGTGACGAGCACGAGGCACGGTGGCGGCGCCGTGACGTCGGCGGCCCACGCGCCCGCGGCGGCGATCACCGTGCCGACGTCGAGCCGGTGCGGCGCGCCCGCCCGCTCGAGATAGCCACAACCGCTCGCGATGAAGTCGCGCGCCTTCGCGGGCACGCCGCTGCGCGCCTTCACGCACGCCGCCGCGAGATGGATCAGGCCCTGGAGCAGTGCGCGCTCCGGCGTGTCGCGCGGTAGCGGGCTCCACAGCGCCTCCCACACCTCGTGCGCTTCCCACGGGAACCCGTGGTTGAACAGGTCCACGCCATACGCGAAGTCCTCGTCCGCCATCGGCTCCGCGCCCTCGGGCGGCCGGTCGCCGCGCGGCGACACACCCGGCAGGTACGACGTCGCCGGCAGCGGGCGGGACGTGTAGCGCGGGATCATCGACGGATTCTACTCGCAGGTCCGCCGGGCGATCGATCCCGCCAAGAAACCGCGTAGCGGCGCGCAAAACGCCACGAGGAGCGGCGTCAACGCGCCGAGGGCGATTGTCGCCCCCCACTGCTTCTCGAGGTTATCGATGCGTGTCTCGGTAGTTACGTCCCTCGTTCTCGCGCTCTCGGCCTCCGCCCAGGCGGAGAGCAACCAGTACAACCTCCACCTCGGCCTTGGCCTTTATCGACCGACCAACGTCACGGGTTTTGGCGGCGAAGCGGGCCTGGACTATCAGTTCAAGCCGGGCTTCGCGTTCGATGTCGCGCTGTCGTACGGCTCCGGATCGAATGACCTGTTCGGCGGCGAGACCAACAGCCACTTCGCGACGATGGTCGGCATGCGGTTTCGCTTCCTCGATGATTTTCGCGGGTACCTCACCGAGCCGCGCGGCAACGGCCTCGGCAACCTGTGGGTCGCCCCGCGCGTGGGGATCATCCGCAACACCCACTGCTGCGAGTTCGGCGAGGAGGCCACGCACACCGCGCTCGGAGCGTCGGGGGAGGTTGGCTACGAGTTCTCGATCGTGAAGCCGATCCAGATCGGCGCGTTCGCGCGGGTGGACGCGCCCCTCATCGGCGACATCGGCACCGGCCTGTACATCCTCGCCGGCGTGAACATCTCGGCGGGCATCGGCAAGCCGGCGCGGGTGCTCACCGATCAGGATCGCGATGGGGTCGACGACAAGCACGACGCATGCCCCGACACCCCGCCCGACACCGACGTGGACTCTCGGGGCTGCACGATCCTGCGGGCCGAGATGGTGCTGAACGGGATCCGCTTCGCCCTCGATCGCTCCGACATCGAACCAAGCTCCGAGAAGGCGCTGCGGGCTGCCGCGCAAGCCCTGCGCGACAACCCGGATGCGGAGGTCGAGATCGGGGGCCACACCGACGACACTGGCTCGGTGGAGCACAACCAGGAGCTCTCGAACGCCCGCGCCCAGGCGGTGGCCGACTGGCTGATCGCGCACGGCATCTCGCGCGACCAGATCACGGTGAAGGGTTACGGGAGCTCGGTGCCGAGGGCCGCGAACGACACCGAGGAGCACCGCGCGATGAACCGGCGCATCGAGTTCAAGCGGCGTTGAGTCAGCGGAGCCGCGCGAGCTTGCGCTTGACGTCCCGGAAGTCCTCGGGGAACCGCGCCTCGGCGTCGGGCAGCGCGAGCGCCTCTTGCCACGTGGCCTTCGCCTTCGCGCGGTCACCGAGGGCCAGCTCGGCATCGCCGCGACTATCGAGCGGCGTGATGAGCTGCGCCGAGCGGTCTCCGGTGACCTTGCGCTCGAGCGCGATCGCCCGCTCGAGCAGCGGCGGGGCGAGGGCTGGCTCGTGGAGCTCGAGATGCGCGAGCGCCAGGTTCTCGAGCGTGGGGATCAGCTGCGGCGCCTCGGGCCCGAGAAGGGCTTCGTACGTCGCGAGCGCCGCCTCGTAGTGGGGCACGGCAGCGCGCGGCTGGTGGGCGCCGTGGAGCATCTCGGCGAGCGCAGCTTCGCTCGCGGCCATGGACTTCTTCTCGCCCGCGGCCGTCGCGATCGCGATCGCCCGATCGAGGTCCGCGTGCGCGGTCGTCAGGTCTCCTTGCTTCGCGTGCAGCCGTCCGAGGTCCTGCAGGATCGCGCCGACCGTCGGATGGCTGTTCCCGAACGCGTGCTCGGCGATCTCGAGCGCACGCGAGAGCGTGGTCGTCGCGGTCTGGACGTCTCCGCGATCGTCGAGGATGCGCCCGCGCGTGATCAGGTTGAACACGAGATCGACGTGCATCGGCCCGCCGATTCGCTCGCGGATCGCGGTGGAGCGGTCGATGGCTTCGAGCGCCGCCGCGAGGTCCCCGCGCCGGGCGGCGATCGCCGAGCGCTCGGCCCATAGAGCCCCGAGGACCGAGGAGTCCTCGCCATAGGTGGGGATGGCGATCTTCGTCGCCCGCGCGAAGTGCGTCTCGGCGGCATCCAGCGCGCCGACCCTCACCTCGACGTGCCCCAGCGCGAACAACGCCTCGACCAGGCCCGGATGATCGGGGCCGAGCGCGCGCTCTCGCACCGCCAGCGCGCGCTCGGCGAGCTCGACGGCCTCCTTGTACTTCGCCTGGTTCGCCGCGATCCGCCCCTGGAGGACCAGGACATCCGCCGTGGAGAGATCGTCCGCGCCCTGCGCCGCGGTTCGCGCCGACAGCGCAGCGGCGCAGCTCCGCGAGGCCTCTGCGAAGCGCGCGAGCTGGTCGTAGACCGCACAGCGGTGATACTCGAGCGTGGCGTGCAGAGGGGCATCGCCTCCGAGCCGCGCGATCGTCGCATCGGCGAACGCGGCCTCGCGCAACGCTTCGTCGAAGCGACCGAGCCCGTAGCCCACGACCTTGACCAGCTCGGTAAACGCCTCGGCCGCGACCCGGTCATCGCGGGCCTTCTGCGCCCACTGCGTGGCGCTCTCGAGGGAAGCCTCCGCGCCTTCGTTATCGGGAAGGCGAGCGCGCGCTTGACCGAGCGCCAGCTCGGCGCGGGCTCGGGTGGGTGCGTGGTCGATCGCGGCGCTCTCGGCGACCGCGCGCTCGGCGATCTCGATCGATCGTTTGATCTTGCCGGCGCGCATCGCCGTCGAGCTCTCGGCGAGGGCGGCGTCGATCGCCGCGACCTTCGCGATGGTGGCCGCGTCCGTGGGCGGTCGCACGCGCTGGGTGAGCCACGCGGTGTCCTCGCACGGTGCCAGCGCCGGGAGGCCGTCGACGATCTCGAGGGCGTGGCGGGCGACCTCCGCATCCGGCGCAGCGAGCGTCCGGATCGCGGTGGCGAGCGCGCCCTTGCGCTCGTCGAGGCACTGCGCGCGCAGCGCATACATGGCCTCGCTCTCGTGCAGCTCGCACGCGCGGGTCCGCTGGTCGACCCAGGCTCGCGCGTAGCGATCCAGTGCCTCGCGCGCCGCGAGCGCGGCGGGCGCCGCATACGGTTCGGCCAGCGCGGCAAAGCCGCTCGCGATGCGCGCGCGGGCGGGCGCGTCCCACACTCCCGCGAGGCTCTCGCCGAGCTGACACGACGGCCCGGAGCGCGTGGTCGCGAAGGCGACGGCGGCCACGGACGCGGCGACGGCCATGGCCACGCCTCCGATCAGAAACCGGCGTCTCCGGCGAGTTTCGGGATCGACGTCGAGCGCCGCGATCAGCGCCGCGACATCGGGAAACCGCGCCGCGGGCTCGTTCGCGAGCGCCCGCCGCAGAGCGGCCTCGACGTATCGTGGGAGCTGCGCGGAGTGCGGCGCGCGCGTGCGATCGGTCCCGGCGAACGGCAGCGCGTCGGTCAACGACTCCCAGATCGCGACGGCGAGGCCGAACTGATCGCTGGCCGCGGTGGCGATGCCATCGAATTGCTCGGGCGCCATGTACGCGAGGGTTCCGGCGAGTCCGACCCCGCGGCGCTCGCTCGCGGCGGTCGTCTCGAGTGCGAGCCCGAAGTCCGTGACCCGCGCGCGACCCTCCGCGATCAGGATGTTCGATGGCTTGATGTCCCGGTGGATGATCCCCGCCTCGTGTGCGGCGGCGATGCCCCTTCCGGCATCGATGCACGCGCGGAGGATCTCGCGCGGCGATCGGTTCCGGCGCCAGATCGCGAGCGTCTGCGGCACGTACTCCATCGCGAGGTAGATCTCGCCGTCCGCCGTCGATCCGGCGTCGTAGACGGCGACGATGTTCGGATGATTGAGCCGCGCGACGAGCCGTGCCTCGGAGAGGATCTGGTCGTCGCGCCGGCGGAGCACCTTGAGCGCGACCGTCCGCGCCAGGACGGTATCGGTGGCGGCATAGACCAGGCCCTGACCGCCCGTGCCGATCAGCTCGAGGATCGTGTAGCGATCGGGCTGCGCGTCGTTGGCGGCGACCGGCGCGGCCGGCTCGTCGCGCCGGCTCGATCCGATCGCGAGCGTGGTCTTCGCGGCCCACACGACCAGGTCCCGGCAGCTCTGACAGTCCGCGAGGTGGTCGTCGATGGTCTCGATCGCCGGGCCCGCCAACCGGCCCCCCACGAAGGCGACGACCGTCGGTTCGTCGAGACACACCACCGCTCCATTACTTGACGCGGATCGACCCGTTTGCAACACGCGATGGCAGGATAGGCCAGTGGAACGCGAGCTCGTCCGCGGCTTGCTCGAGGAGCTGGGGCAACCCGATCGCGCGGTCGATCTCGGAATCGCCGCCGCCATCGCACGCTGGCCGGCCTGGCTCGAACCGGGCACCTTCGGCCGGTACCTCGCGCGCCGGGTCGATCCGGCGTTGCCGCTCGCGGAGGCGATCGCCGAGCTGGCCGTCGGTGACCTCTATCTCGCGAGCGCGTGTGCGCATGGCATCCCCGCCGCGCACGCGGCCCTCGAGAGCGCCTATACCGGTAACCTGCGCGCCGCGCTCGGGACACTCGACTCGCGTCCGGACTTCATCGCCGAGGTCCTCCAGCGGCTGCGCGAGAAGATCCTCGTCGCGCGTGAGGGCGAGACGAAGATCGAGTCCTATTCCGGGCACGGTCCCCTCGGCGCGTGGTTGCGGGTCGTCGCGATGCGGACCGCCCTGTCCCTGCGCCGGCAGCGCCAGCCGGAGATCGGGCTAGATGACGAGCTCGAGGGCATCCTCGATCTCGCCCCGAACGCCGAGGTCCGCGTGATCGCGCGCGAGCTCGGGGCCGATCTTCGCGAGACGCTCCGCGCGGCGGTCGCGGCCCAACCGTCCCGCATTCGCGCGGTCATGCGCATGCACTACGCCGACAACCGCGGCGTCGAAGACATCGGGCGCGTGTACAACGTGCACGCATCCAGCGTCTCTCGCTGGCTCGCCAAGGCGCGCCACGAGATCTTGGTGCACACGCGCGCGGCCTTGCTCGCGAAGCAGCACAGCGAGGCGTCGCTCGACAGCTTGCTGGGGCACGTGGCGAGCCTCGAGATCAGCTTCGAGAGCCTGCTGCGAACACATCCGTAGTCACGGGAACGCCACCTTCATCGCGACGCTGCGATAGCCGAGTGTGTTCTGGTCGTCGAGCAACGCCAGGTACCAGGGCCCCGGCTGCGCGACCTTCACGAAGGTTCCAAAGCCATTCGGATCCGGGGTGTAGGTCCACTCCGTCGTCGAGGCATCCGGATCGAACGCATCCGGCCGGTCGCCGCGCTTCACGTACATCTTCAGATCGTCACCGACGCAGCGAAACGCGCCGCACGTCCCGCCGGTCAGATCCAGGCGGATCTGAGACGCGCCCGCTGGCACCATCAGGCAGTAGTCGCGCTGAGGGTTCCCGGCGGCGCTGCTCGCGAGATCGAGCTTCGCGCCAGCGCTCAGGTGGGCGACGATCGGATCGCAGCTCGCTGATCCGGTCCCGGCGTCGGGCGTGGTGGGAGATCCGGGATCGGCGGCGCAGGCGGCGAGCGCCACGGACAGCACGAGGTACGGGTTCATGCCCCGTTGACGCCGGCCCTCCGGCCGTTTTGCGCGGCGGGGCGAGAGTTTCGGCGTCGGGGGACAACTTCGGTGCAGGTGGCGGGCTCGAGGCGCCACGACCGCGCACCCGCACTCGGGAGCGCTCGGCCGGTTGTCACTGCACCGTGATCGTTCCGGTGAACGAGTGCACCCCGCACAGGAAGCCGTACGTACCCGGCGTGTTGAACCGGAAGCACTTCGTCTCGCCGCGCCTGACCGTGAGCGCCGGATCGGTCGTCACCAGCGAGTTGGGGAGGACCAGGTGCTCCGCCGTGATCACGAACTTGACGACCTCCCTGGCGGGGATCGTCGTGCTCTTCGGAATGAACATCGTCGGGCTGTCCATCACGGTCGCCGCGACGACCGCGGGACACGAGTCGAGCGCGACGACTGGTGGAGGCGGCGCATCGACCGACGCGTCCGGACCATTGGATCCGCCGCCGGTGTCACACGCGGCGGCGAGGACGACGATCGCGAGGCCGGTCCTGTTCATCGCTCTCGAAGGTAACAGCCGACGCGTCGTCCCAGCTGCGACAAGGTGCCGCGAGCCTCAGCGCCGATCCTTCTTGTTGTCCTTCCGGTCGTCCTTCCGCTCCTTGCGGTCTTCCTTGCGGTCTTCCTTGCGATCTTCTTTGATGTCCTTGCGCTCTTCCTTGCGCTCTTCCTTGAGCTCCTTGCGCTCGTCCTTGCGCTCCTCCTTGAGCTCCTTGCGTTCGTCCTTGCGATCTTCGCGGATCTCTCTGCGCTCCTCGCGAATCACCGGAGGCGGGGGCGGCGACTCGCGATGGTCGCGGATCTCCGGCTGCGCCCGGGCGCTCGCGTTCGCGCGATAGTGGATGTAGGCGGTCGGCCGCTCGATGCGACGGATCGCGACCGGCGCGTTGTCGAACCGGACCCATCCACGCGTGTGATACGACGAGCGGTACCAGGCCCCGCCGTCGTATCGCCAGTAGTAGTTGCCGCTGTAGAAGATCGGCTCGTCGTAGTCGGCGATGACCTGGACGTCGGAGTCGATGTAGAT
>JAYVLW010000306.1:0-5758 GCA_043759315.1 Myxococcales bacterium | reverse complement strand
CTGCCGGGTGGCCAGTACGTCGGGCTCGTCACGAAGAGCCGCTACTACATCGAGGAGCTCACCAGCGGAGCACTGACCATCCTTCCGTGCCTCGACGCGACCACGGGAGACTGGCTGCTCATCGACATGGCGAGCTCGTCGGTCGCGCAGCGGGTGCGCACGTCGTGCGCGTTGACCGTTGGCCCCAGCGACATCTTCGACATGTGGGAGTGCGAGGCGCCGCCCGACGGAGAACGCAACATGATGCCGACGCAGTACCAGCCGACCTCGATCGGAGCCCTGTTCGGATCGAGATGAGAGCCGTCGTCGCCATCCTCGCGCTGGCCGTCATGGTCGGCACCGCGCACGCGGATCCAGATCCGAAGCGGAAGGTCTGCGTCCTCGAGTATCGCTCCGGCTCGGCGGCGCTCCCCG
The DNA here is from genome assembly GCA_043759315.1 of Myxococcales bacterium. Classification (GTDB taxonomy): domain Bacteria; phylum Myxococcota_A; class Polyangia; order Haliangiales; family Haliangiaceae; genus JABFXX01. The sequence goes on along the minus strand of JAYVLW010000306.1, from coordinate 5,344 downwards.
GTGTGGCGCAGCGGCTGATCGCCGAGATGAGCAAGCAGACCTCGCTCCAGCTCCTCGGTCCCGATCAGACCCGAACCGTGTACGGCGACCAGCTCGATCAGGCCCTGGTGAAGTGCGCCGGCGACGCCGAGTGCATCGCGCAGATCGGCCGCAAGGTCGGTGTCGCCGAGGTCATCCTCATTGGCATCAGCGAGCTCGGTGACGTGATCCTGACGATGCAGCGGATCGACGCGAACGCGAAGACCGTGGTCACCCGGGTCGCCGACTCGCTCGCCGCAAAGGCGTCGCCCTCGGACGATCAGCTCAACGGCTACCTGACGCGCTTGCTCGCGCCCGGCGACTTCCTCCGCTACGGCGTCATCGACATCGTCGCGAACCTGGCGGGCGCCTCGGTCACGGTCGGTGGCGAGAACCGGGGGCTGACGCCGATCCAGCCGCTCAGGTTGCACGCGCCGGCGACGTACACGATCCGCGTCGAGAAGACCGACTACGTGCCGTTCACGACGAAGGTCGCGCTGCCCCCCGACGGCGAGATCAAGGTCGAGGCCGAGCTGTCGAGGCGCGGCGCCGGCAGCGCCTGGTACCAGCGCTGGTACGTGCTCGCCGGTGCGGGGATCCTCGTGGCGGGCGCGGCCGGAACAGCGATCTACTTCGGCACGCGCGAGACGACGAGCGATCGCGTCCCCGTGACGATCGTGATTCCTTAGCTACAGGTCGCACAGCATGACGAGCGCGTCCTCGCCATCGTCCTGGTAGTAGCGCTGGCGCACGTGCACGGTCTTGAACCCGGCGCGCTCGTAGAGGGCGATCGCGGGGGCGTTGCCCCTGCGGACCTCCAGCGTGGCCAGCGTTGCGCCGATCGAGCGCGCGGCGGTCATCGCGTGCGCGAGCAGCACGCCGCCGATGCCGGCGCGGCGGCGATCCGGGTGCGTGGCGATCGCGAGGATGTGCAGCTCGCCGGCCACGAGCCAGTAGTTATTGAACGCGATGACGTGCGGATCTCGCACCACGTCGATCCGGGCAACGTCGCGCGCGAGCTCGCCCTCGAACACCGAACGCGGCCACGGCACCTTGAACGAGTGCTGCTCGATCTCGTCGATCGCATCGAGATCCTCCTGGGTCGCCGGCTCGACGATCACGGGTCACTTCGGCGCTGGAAGCACGATCTTGATCAGCGAGCGCCAGACCTCGTCGATGCCATCCGCGGTGAGCGTGGACACGGCGAACGGATCACGGGTGAGCGATAGCGCCTGCCGCGCGCGCATCACCTCGACGTTGCGCTTGTTCTTCGGGAGCTTGTCGCCCTTGGTCATCGCGACGACGAGCGGCACGTTGCGCTCGGCGAGCCATGGCACGAAGTCGAGCTCCTCGACCTCCGGACCGCGGCGGATGTCGATCAGGAGGAGCACGCCGGCGAGCGTGGTGCGGTTCGACAGGTAGCTCTCGATCAGCGGCTTCCAGCTGTCTTTCATGCCGGCCGGGACCTTCGCGTAGCCGTATCCCGGAAGATCGACCAGGTGGAACGGCGGCTGCGCGGCGACCGAGAACCAGTTGATGAGCTGCGTGCGGCCGGGCGTGCGCGAGGTGCGCGCGAGGCCGTCCTGGCCGACGAGGGCATTGATCAGACTCGACTTGCCGACGTTGGAGCGACCGACGACCGCCAGCTCGGGCAACGACGGCGGAGGAAAGTCCTTCGGCGACGCGGCGGAGGTCACGAACGTGGTCTTGGGGCGCGGATGTGCTCGGCTCATTTGCTCACCGGGTGCACGGGGGCATTCGGGTCGAACGGTGTACCCCGAGTTGCCCGCGCGTGGCACTGCGCGCACGCCGCGGCGCGCAGCTTCGGCGTGGACAGGTCCGCCAGGCCGAGGCTCCGGGCGACCGGCAGGTCACGCATCAGGTCGTCCTCGGCATACGCCGCTCCGGCGCCGTGGCACGCCTCGCAGCCGACCTCGACGGCGATCGCCGGACCTGCCGGCGCTTCGCCGGTGGCATGACACGCGAGGCAGCGAGCCTCGGGGCGCCCGGCGAACCGGTCGCGCGTCAGCGCGTGGCGCGTGGTCTGCCATGCCGCGAGCTGTTTCGGGTGGCACGAGCCGCACGCGGCGCTGCCGGTCCAATCGCGGCGCGCGGCGGACGCGAGCGCGACCAGGCCGCACGTTGCGAGCAGCACGAGCACCAGCGGGCGCATGCGCGCGACCCTACCGCGCCCGCGAGGGCCCGTGGTACGCCAAGCGTCGTGGCGGTGCACGTGATCGGTCTGACCGGCGGGATCGCGTCGGGCAAGAGCACGGTGGCTCGCATGCTCGCGGCGAAGGGCGCGGCCGTCGTCGACGCGGACCGCCTCGCGCGCCAGGTCGTTGAGCCAGGTCAGCCGGCGCTCGCCGAGCTGGTCGCGCGGTTCGGGGCGCAGATCCTGACGCACGATGGCCAGCTCGATCGGAAGCGGCTCGGCGCGATCGCCTTCGCCGATGCGCAGGCGCGCGCGGACCTCGGCCGGATCACGCATCCGCGGATCGCCGCGGCGAGCGCAGCCGCGATCGCGACCTGGGCCGACGGCGGCGCGGGCATCGTGTTCTACGAGGCGGCGCTGCTGGTCGAGAACCGCGCGCACCTCGGACTCGCCGCGCTGATCGTCGTCGCGGTCAGCCCGGAGGTCCAGCACGCGCGCCTCGTCTCCCGCGACGGCCTGTCGCCCGAGGAGGCCACCGCCCGGATCGTGGCGCAGGCCCCGCTCGCCGACAAGATCGCCGCCGCGACCTGGGTGATCGAGAACTCCGGTGACGAGGCCCACCTCGCGGCCGAGGTCGACCGCGTCGTCGCCGAGGTCGAGCGCCGGTTCGGGCCGATCAAGGTCACGCCCGCGACCACCGGCACCACCGGACGTGTCGCGCTGCCGAAGACCGACGTCGCGCTCGTCACCGGCTTCCCCGCGTTCACGGCGCGCCGGATGATCGCGAAGCTCGCCACGTACGAGCCCGACACGAAGCTGTTCGTGCTCGCGCGCGAGAAGTTCGCCGCCGAGGCACAGCAGTTCCTCTCCACCATCCCGAACGGAGATCGCGCGGAGATCCTCGTCGGTGATGTCTGCGACATGGACCTCGGGCTCTCCAGCCTCGAGTACCGCGCCCTGTCTCGCGACGTGACGTGGATCCATCACCTCGCCGGCATCTACTTCATGGGCGTGGATCGCGAGACCGCGCGGAGGGTCAACGTGGTCGGGACCCGCTCGATCCTCGATCTCGCGCGTGACGCCGGCCGGCTCGAGCGTGTGGTCCACTGGTCCACGGCGATGGTCTCGGGCGACCGGCGCGGCACGTTCTACGAGGAGGATCTCGACGCTGGCCAGAAGTTTCACAACGACTACGAGCGCACGAAGTTCGATGCCGAAAAGCTCGTCCGCGACGCCCTCCGACACCTCCCGATCACGGTCGTGCGCCCGGGCATCATCGTCGGCGACAGCCGCACCGGCGAGATCGACAAGCTCGACGGGCCCTACTACCTGATGGTGCTCATCGCCACGAACGCGTCGGGCCTGCGCCTGCCGCTGCTCGGTCGCGGTGATGCGCCGCTCCACCTCGTACCGATCGACTACGTGATCGATGCGGCGTGGCACATCGCGCGCGGCGAAGGCGCGGCCGGCAAGACGTTCCACCTCGTGGATCCGAATCCGCTGTCCGCGCGCGCCGTGTTCGAGGGCGTCGCCGAACACGCGAAGACGGAGAAGCCGCGCGGTCACATCCCCCGCCCCCTCGCGCGTGCCGTCCTCCGCACCCCCGGGCTCGCGCGGCTCGGTCGTGGACCGGCCGCGTTCGTCGACCTGCTCGATCACCTCGTGCACTACGACCAGACCAACACCGCGGCAGCGTTGCGCGCGAGCGGCATCACCTGCCCATCCCTCTCCGACTACCTGCCGACGCTCGTTCGCTACGTGCTCGACGTGTCGCGCCCCGTGCGCCCCGAGGGCGACGACGTCAGCGATCCGCTCGACTAAGGCAGCACGGTTGCTGCGTACAGCTCCCAGTTCCCGGTCCGGTAGGAGGAGAAGTACAGCGTGCAGCCATCGTCACTCAGCGACGGATCGCCATCCGTCCCCGCGCCGTTGACCGTGGGGACCAGCTTCGGCGTGTCCAGCGTCAGCGTGGTCGCGCTCGCGCGCGTGGTGTACCAGATGTCGCCGCCACCGCCGGGCCCGCCGGCGCGGGTGCTCCCGAACAGGATCAGGCGCTCGTCGACGGACAGCGCGGGATCCGAGTCGCCGCTCCCCGTGAGCAGATCGACCATCGGCCCGAACGCCGAAGCGGCGTCGGGACGCGAGAGCACGACGATCTTCTGCGGCGCCCCGTACGCGAAGTAGACGCGGGTGCCCGCCGCGTTGATCTCGGGATCGAGCTGGTGATCGGCATCGTTCGTGGCGCCGAACGGCCCCCGCGTGAACCCCGCGAACCCGACCGACGTCGAGGTTCGCGTGGCGATCCAGAGATCTGTGAAGCCCGAGCCACCCGGGCGAGCACTGGATTCGACCGCCATCAGATCGTTCGCGGTCATCGACACCCGGCTGTCGTAGCCTATCGAGTTGAGATCGGTCGCCAGGGTGGGGACACCGAATGGTGCTGCCACGGCCGGACGACTCGCGACATAGACGTCACCACCTCCGGTGCGTTCCGACGAGAAGTACAGGCGCAGGTCATCGGCGGTGATGAATGGATCCCGATCCGAGAACGCGGAGCCCAGCGCCGCGAGCTGCAGCGGGGGCGTCAGCTGGACGGTGCCATCCATCCACTTCGTCAGGCATACGCTCGGTGGCGCGATGATCGACGAGTCGATCTGGACATCCGGGGGGCTGTCCACCCCACCATCGATGACGCCGCTGATCCCGGGCGTCTGAAAGCCACAGCCTGCGGCGAGGCACAGCGATAACGACCACCGCGGCGGCACGCCCCAGGTTAACACCGCGCCGCCTGCTGCGGGCAGCCTTCCGGGGAGCGCGACGATTGCGCACCGATCGCCAGCGCATCAAGGTCTCGACGGCTCCGACGACCCGCGGACCGCCAGGCGCGAGCCAGCGTGCGACGCCCTGACTCAGCGCCGCTGCGCCCACCGCGCGTGCATCGCGAACCGCCGATCGCGCTCGTACGCGTCCCGCGTCGAGACCACCGCGCCGCTCGCGATCATGCCGAAGGCGAGGCCTCCGACGATCGGGTGAAAGCCAGCGAGGACCAGCGCCAGGACGCAGATCGTCGCCCGGACGAACGCGCGGCGCTCCCATCGCCGCTGCACGTCCGGCTGCGAGACGAGCCGCACCGCCCCCACGTGACCCGGGTGCTCGCGCCGCCAGATCGCG
>JAYVLW010000305.1:0-11249 GCA_043759315.1 Myxococcales bacterium | reverse complement strand
CCACGAACGACGTCCACGTGAGGTTCACGTGGTGAGCTGTACTTAGTTCAGGCCCTTGATCGGGCCCTGCCCGGCGGCGCCGTGACACGCACCGCCGCTGCAGTTGCCGCCGCCGGTGGTGATCTTGCCCGTCATCGTCGAGTGGTCGGGACAGCCAGAGACGTCGGTGATGGTCGGGAACGTGATCTGCTGGGTCGGTCCGAAGTGGAAGGTCCCGCCGCTCTCGGCGACCTGGATCAGGGTCTTCGTGCCGCTCTTGATGCGGATGATGGCGCCCGGGTTCGGGGTCACGCCGTCCTTCTTGTAGACCGTGCCGGCCGCGGTGAACTCGCCGCCGGGCTGTCCGAGAAGGTGACACCCCACGCCGATGCAGCCTTCGCCCGCGTGGGTGGTCCCACCGGCGCCGCCGTGCTCGTGCGAAACGCCAGGAGTTCCCCGGTCTTCACAGGTTGTGGCGAAGCCGGCACTGCCGACGCCGCCGTCCGGACCGCCCCCGCCGATCGGGACCTCCCCGACGTCACAGGCCGCCAGCGACACCATGGCCAGAACCGAAGTGGAGAAAGCCCGCAGTAAGACCATTTGTAACAGAGGGGTCCATGCAATTGCTAGCGCACCCCGGAGCTGACCTCGCAGGCGAGGCCGAACTGGTTGAAATCGGCGGGTGTGCACGCTGGATGTGCGCGAGACACCACGACAACTCCCGCGAGGACGGAGAGTAGGCACCCCATGGGGAGGACGAATGCCCCCAGCGGACCCGCCTGTCCCCGCCGCCGCACGAGCCAGGCGAGCGAGCCTACGATCGGGAGTGTGAACACGGCGATCAGCGCCGCGAGGGGGAGCCCGAGGGGCAGAAAACCGTTCCAGGCGGCCTCGCGAAGCTGGTTCGGCGCGAGCACGAGCACGAGCGGGAGTGCCGCGGCGACGGGTGCGAGCCAGCGCGCCGGACCCAGGCGTGGTGCGAGCGCGATCACCGCGGCGGGAACGAGCCAGATCCATGCGATCTCCGCGGCGCCGATCGCGAGGAGCGCACACCCGACGACGAACGGGATCAGCGCGGCGATCGCGAGGTACCGCAGGACGCCGATCCAGGCGCGCATCCGGCGGACGACGAGCACCAGCAGGCCGAAGGCACCGACGAGCACGAGCAGCTCCGCGACCACGAAGCGCAGCGGCGAGTGCAACCACGGCGCCGGATGATCCCCACGCGTCGCGCGCTCGACTGCGAGTGTCGCGATGGTCGCGAGCGCGTAGCAACCGAGCCCGACGAGCAGGCCGCACCCTCCACGGACACGCGACGTGCGCAGGGCGACCAGCGATCCGAGCGCAGTCAGGCCGAGGGCGAGCTCGAGCGCGAGCAACAGCCAGCGCGGCATGATCCGGTTCTCCAGCACCGGCAGCCAGAAGCCGTCACCGCCGCCCGGCTCGGGAGGTGGGGTGCGCGTGAGCGCGACCAGTACGCGGCCGAGCTCGTCGACCGAGGTACGATCGACGCGCGCGAGCACGTCGCGCGGGCTGTGATACGCGAGGTCGATCCACTCGCCGTCCTGCCCTCGGTTGTAGAGGTGCACCGCGCGGATCCCGCGGCGCGTGAACGGGCCGTGATCGGAGCGCTCCGCCTGCGGCCACCAGCGGCTGACCACGCGGTGCGCGAGCGGTGCACGGATCGTGACGCCTGCGCGCTCACCGGCACCGGCGAGCCACCCCATCTCGTCGGCCCCGACAAGCTCGCTCGCGCCGTTGAGGATCAGCGGGCCGCTCCCTCCGACGAGATCCAGGGCGATCGCGATCGAGACGTCCTCGCCGATCCGTGCGGCCAGCGCCTCGGCACCGACGAGTCCGATCTCCTCGTTCGCGGTGAACGCGAGGATCACGGGGAACACCGGCGGCGCATGCAGGAGATCGTGCGCGAGCTCGAGCAGGAGACCGATCGCGGCGGCATTGTCGACGGCGCCCGGGCTCGCCGCGACCGTGTCGTAGTGCGCCATGACGAGAAGCGCGCGGCCCGGCGGACCGAACCGTACGACGAGGTTCGGATCGGTGCTCTCGGCGCGATGCGCCGTCCGATAGGTGGTCCCCATGACCGTGATCGCGGGGAGATCGACGGCGCCGATCGGAAACCGTTCGAGCGTGCCGCCCATCGCGGTCACCGTGTTCTCGATGTAGGCCGCTGCCTCCCGCGCCTGCGCCGACTCTCCCGGTCGGGGCCCGATCACCATCAGCGATCCGACGTGGACCATCACGTGATCGACCTCGAGGCCCGGGCCCGGCGCTGGCGTGGAGCACCCGGTGGCCAGCGCGAGCCAGACGACAAGAACGACCGAACAGCGCACGTCGCTAGCTCGCGAGGGCTCGGAGGAGCGCGGCGGTCTCCGCCTGCGTGCCGACCGTGATGCGCAGGCAGTTCGCGAGTGCGCCCTCGGCGCCGAACGAGCGCACCGAGACGCCGGCCGCGAACAGCTTGGCGTACGCCGCCGGCCCATCGAGGAACCGCACGAGCAAGAGATTTGCCTCCGACGGAAACACGTGCAGCCCGAGCTCGCCCAGTGCGAACGCCATCCGCGAACGCTCCGCGACGACCTCGGCCGCGCGTGCCGTGCACCACTCGGCGGCGTGTTCGAGCGCGAGCTCCGCGGCGCGCTGATCGAGTGCCGAGACGTTGTACGGTGGCCGCACCTTCTCGAGGACGCGGGAGATCGCGGGCGCGCTGACGGTGTACCCGACGCGAAGACCGGCGAGCCCGATCTTCGACAGCGTGCGCATCACCACCAGGTTGGGGTGCGCGGCGAGGTGGGGGAGGTTCGAGGCGCCGGCGTACGCCACGTACGCTTCGTCGGACACGATCACGGTGTCGCGATAGCGCTCGGCGAGCTCGAGCGCGAAGCCCGTGCGCCACAGCGTGCCCGTCGGGTTGTTCGGCAGCGCGAGGAACACGGTGCTCGGGCGCTCGCGCGTGATCGCCGACTCGACGGCGGCCTCGTCGAGCGTGAAGTCAGCGTGGAGCGGGATCTCCACGACCGAGAGGCCGCGCGCGATCGCGGCGAGCCGGTAGTAGACGAAGCTCGGCGTCGGATACAGCACGGGGCCGGGGAACGCGTTGCACAGCATCGCGATCAGCTCGTCGGAGCCGTTCCCGAACACCAGCTGCTCGCCGATGACACCGAGCTGGCGCGCCACGATCGCGCGGAGCCGCACCGCCTGTGGATCCGGGTAGCGCTCGAGAGGAAGCTCGGCGAGCGCGTCGGCGATCCGCGCGCGCAGCTCGGGTGGCAGGCCGTACGGCAGCTCGTTCGCGTCGAGCTTCGCGACCACGCGCGCCGGCTTCGGTACGTGATACGCGCTCGCTCCGCGCAGCGCCTCGGGGACGCGCGCGGCGAGCGGGCCGAGGTCGTCAGTCACGGTTGCCTCGCAGCAGCGCGGAACGACCGTGGCCATCGAGGCCCTCGCACGCTGCGAGCACCGCGATGGGCCCCGCGTGCGCGGCGGCGGCCGCCGCCGTGTACTCGACGATCGAGGTGCGCTTGCGGAAGTGGTGCACGCCGAGCGGGGATGCGTAGCGGCCGGCACCTCCGGTGGGCAGCACGTGGTTCGCGCCCGCGAGGTAGTCACCCGCGGCCTCCGACGAGTAGCTGCCGACGAAGATCGCACCGGCGGTGGTGCACCGCGCCGCCAGCGCCCGTGCGTTCGCGGTCTGGATCTCCAGGTGCTCGGGGGCGAACGCATTCGCGAACTCGACCGCCGCGTCGAGGGTCGGAAGCACGACCGCGGCGCCGTGCTGGCGCAGCGCGGTCTCCGCGATCTGCTTGCGCGGGAGGTCGGCGAGCTGGCGCGCGAGCTCCGCATCGACGGCGGCGGGCAGCGTGGTCGAGGTGGTGACGAGCACCGCGCGCGCCTCGGTATCGTGCTCGGCCTGGGCGATCAGATCCGCGGCGACCCACGCGGCGCTCGCGGTGTCGTCGGCGATGATCAGCACCTCCGACGGCCCCGCGATCGAATCGATGTCGACCTCGCCGTAGACCTGCCGCTTCGCCGAGGCGACCCACGCGTTGCCCGGGCCGACGATCTTGTCGACGCGCGGCACGGTCTCGGTGCCGTACGCGAGCGCCGCCACGGCCTGCGCGCCGCCCAGCTCGAACACGCGATCCACGCCCGCGAGCTTCGCGGCGAGCAGCGCCTCGGCCGAGGCACCCGGCGTCACCATGATCACCTCGCCGACGCCCGCGACCTTCGCCGGGATCGCCGTCATCAACACGCTCGACGGATAGCGGGCGGTGCCTCCCGGAACGTACAGCCCCACACGCGCGAGCGGGGTGACGCGCAGCTCGAGGCGCACGCCATCGAGCGTCATGTCGACCTCGGGATCGAGCTGCGCCGCGTGGAAGGCGCGGATCCTGCCGACCGCGAGCTCGAGGGCGCTGTGCACGGCCGGCGCGACGCCGACCGCGAGCTCGTCCCAGCGCGCCGCGGACAGCTCGTAGCTGCCATCGGTGGGCTCGCGCTTGTCGAACCGACGCGTGTACTCGGTGACCGCGGCGTCGCCCCGGCGGCGAACGTCGTCGAGGATCGCGGCGACTTGATCGTCGATCGCGCCCGCCATCCGCGTCGATCGTTCGAGAATCGGCGCCGCCTGGGCCAGGCCAACGAACGGGCCCCGCAGTTGCTTCAGCATGTCACTTCTTCTTAGCTGGCTTCTTCGGATCCGGCTTGGTCTCCGGCTCCGGCTCGTCCGTCTCGACCTTCTTCTCCGGGATCTTCACCTTGTTTGGATCGTAGTGGTCGAGGTTCGGGGTGGGGCTGTTCGGGTTGTAGGGCTCCTTGTCGTTGCCCTTCTTCGGCTTGTCCTCGGGACCCGCCGGCAGCGGGCCCTCGAGCGCGCCGCCCGGGAGCTTCGAGGGATAGCGATCGCCGTAGTCGCCGACCACCGAGCCAGGAACGCTCGTGCGTCCCTGCCCGCCGACCTTCACCACGTGCTTCTTCGACGGCCAGATCGCCCACGCCTCGCCCGGTCCTTTGATCGTGAGCGTCCGCACGCCGCCGATCTTCTCCTCGTCGACCTGGTAGCCCTTCTCCTGCGCGAGGCGGCGGACCAGCTTCACGGTCTCGCGCACCACGCCGTCGGGCTTCTCGTAGGACGTCACCGTCACGTTGACGAGATCCTTGTCTTCGATGGAACCACGCTTCTCGGCGTCGCTCGTGATGTAGCTGGCGCTGTACGCCTCGCCCTTGTTGCCGTCGATCCAGACCTCGACATCGAGGAGCGGCCCCTGAAATCGACGGTAGTGCCACGAGCCCAGGTCGGCCTCGACCACGAGGCGTTTCGGGACGGGCTTGTTGCCTCCGCACCCGACGAGGAGGACCAGCGCCAGTAGCCCAGATCGCATCCGCTATATCGTACCTCTTATCCGTGTTGACAGCGCCGCGCCGTCGCTGAATAGTCCCGCCACCTCTATGGCCAGCTATCTGTTCTCCTCTGAATCCGTCACCGAAGGTCACCCCGACAAGCTGTGTGATGCCGTCTCCGACGCCATCCTCGACGCGTGTCTTGCTGTCGATCCGCACAGCCGTGTTGCCTGCGAGACCGTCGCGAAGACCGGGTTCGTCCTGGTGGCCGGCGAGATCACCACGCATGCGCAGCTCGACTTCCAGAAGATCGTCCGCAAGACGGTCCACGACATCGGCTTCACGTCGAGCGACATCGGCTTCGATGCCGCCACGTGCGCCGTGATGGTCGCGGTCGAGCAGCAATCGCCCGATATCGCGCAAGGCGTCGATCGCGGTGACCCGAAGAAGCAGGGCGCCGGCGATCAGGGCCTGATGTTCGGCTACGCGTGCAACGAGACGCCGGAGCTGATGCCGCTGCCGATCCAGATGGCGCATCACCTCGCGTTCAAGCTCGCCGAGGTCCGCAAGCAGAAGGCAAACGGCATCAACTGGCTTCGCCCCGACGGCAAGACCCAGGTCTCGGTGCGCTACAACAACGGCGAGGTCGTCGGCGTCGAGGCGATCGTCGTCTCCACGCAGCACGGCCCCGAGGTCGAGCACGAGGAGATCTACGAGGCGATCCACGAGCTCGTGATCAAGCCGATCGTTCCGGCGAAGCTGATCACCAAGAAGACGAAGATCCACGTCAACCCGACCGGCCGCTTCGTCATCGGTGGTCCGCAGGGCGACACCGGCCTCACCGGCCGCAAGATCATCGTCGACACCTACGGCGGCTACGCGCGCCACGGCGGCGGCGCCTTCTCGGGCAAGGATCCGAGCAAGGTCGATCGCTCGGCCGCGTACTACGCGCGGTACATCGCGAAGCACATCGTCGCCGCGGGCCTCGCCAGCCGCTGCGAGGTTCAGTTCGCGTACGCGATCGGCGTCGCCGAGCCGGTGTCGATGCTCGTCGACACGTCTGGGACGGGCGTGGTCGCCGACGAGATCCTGACCAAGGCCGTGCTCAAGGTGTTCGATGCACGCCCCGGCATGCTGATCCAGGAGCTCGACCTCCGCCGTCCGATCTTCCAGCCGACGTCGGCCTACGGTCACTTCGGTCGCGAGGGCTTCTCGTGGGAGCAGACGCCGCTCGTCGACAAGCTGCGCAGCGCTGCCGGCGTCAAGGCCGCGCAGCTCAAGCCGGTCACGGGTGCGGACATCTCGAAGCCGGCGCCGAAGGCGGCGCCTCCCGCGAAGGCGGCGCCTCCCGCGAAGGCCGCGCCGCCCGCGAAGGCCGCGCCCGCGAAGGCCGCGCCCGCGAAGGCCGCGCCTGCGAAGGCCGCGCCCCCGAAGGCCGCGCAGCCGATCGTCGTCAAGGCGAAGGGTGTGAAGGTCGCCGCGGCCAACGGCCACGTGAACGGCAATGGCCACGCGAACGGCAACGCCAAGATCGTCGCGAAGACCAACGGCAAGGTCGTCACGAAGGTCACCGCGAAGCCGTCGAAGAAGGCTCCGCCGCCGCCCGCGAAGAAGAAGGGCGCGCCCGTCGCGCGCGCCTAGTAGCTCGCTACCGCGACATTCGCGTCGCGGATCCACACACGGTGCAAAGGCCGGGTGCCCTCGGAAATCCGAGACGAGCGCTCGGCCTTTCGCACGTTTGCCGGGGGCACATCGCGTGCACAGCTCGGCAGGTATGCCCAGCTCCCTGCGTCGCACGCTGATCCAGCTCGTCCTCGCGGTGACTCCGGTGGCAACGTCCGGCTGCTTCATCTCGAACGGTCATGACTGCTTCGAGGACAAGACACGGACCTTCCGGGTCACCGAGCCCCCACCGATGGCGCTCGAGATGCTGGTCCGGGCATGCGAGGCGGATGCGAACACCTGCAACGAGCTGTGCGAGCGCGTCCTGCTCGACGCCCAGGCGTACGGCAGCTTCCGCGGCTGCATCGTGCGGCACGATGCGACGGGCCACGATCTGACCATCACGTACGAGGTCTCGACGGGAAACTCGGGATGCCCGGTGGAGGGCCGCCGCCCCCCGGGTCTCAAGCGCTGCCGACCGCGACGCTCGACGATCGCTGGTGCCCACCTCGCGCGCGCCGCCCACTTCGAGGCTGCATCGGTCTACGCATTCGTCGGCATGGCTCGCGAGCTCGCGCGTCACGGCGCACCGGCGGCGCTGATCGAGGCCGCGCGTGTCGCTGCGATCGACGAGGTTCGACACGCGGGGATCGTCGGCGAGCTCGCACGTGCGCGCGGTGCCGAGCCGGCACAGGTCGACGTGGCACCGCCGCGTCGACGCTCTCTCGAGGCGCTCGCGATCGAGAACATCACCGAGGGCGTCGTCGGCGAGACCTGGGCCGCGCTGATCGCGTACTGGCAGGCACAGAACGCCAGCGACCCTGCGCTTCGCGCGACCTACGCGCAGATCGCCGATGACGAGCTGCGGCACGCCGAGCTCGCACGCGAGGTCGCCGCATGGGCCGCGGCGAAGCTGCGCCCGGCCGCACGCGCGCGGGTCCGGCTCGCGCAGCGGCGCTCGGTTGCTCGACTCGCGCGCGGCGTGAAGCGCGGAGCGCCCGCCGCGCTGATCCGCGACCTCGGGATGCCGGCACCCGCCCAGATGCAGACGCTGTTCGCGGGCGCCCGCCGCGCGCTCTGGACCTGAGGCCGCGGCGCCTCGGCAACCTCTGGAATCTGGCGCACGCTGGTTAGCGAATGCCGGCGCCACCGTCGAGCGGTTGTGCCATCGTTGCACCGATGCGAACCCGGTTGATTGCCGCGGCCATCCTGCTCGCGAGCGGGACTGCCCAGGCGTGGGTCGGCGATGAATCGGGCGAGGTCGCCGCCGTGGGGGCCCCGCGAGCCGAGCGCACGCTCGTGCCCGCGCGCGCGCTCCCGACCGGGTGGCAGGGCACGCTGGATCGCGACACCGGGGTCGTCGCCGAGATGTGGGGGAGCTACGTGCCGGCACCCGGCGCCGGCGTGGACGCGAACCTTGCCGAGACCGCGGCGCGTGCGTTCATCGCGACGAACCTCGCGCTGCTCGCGCCCGGCACGCGGATCGACGAGCTCGTCGTCCGAGCGAATCGCCAGGACCGCGGGCTGCGCACCGTGTGGTTCCAGCAGACGCGGCGCGGCGTGCCGGTGGTCGGCGGGTTGCTCGCCGTGATGATCAAAGCCGATCGCGTGTTCGCGGCGAGCTCGCAGGCGCTGCCGCGCGTGACGATCGCGGTGCCGATGCGGACGGGCGCGGTGAGCTCGCGGCGCGCCGAGGACTGGATCGGTGGCCGCGCGGTGACGCGCGCGATCGGGCCGCGCGTGGTGCTCCCGATCGTGGGTCCCGCCGGCCTCGAGTATCGCCTCGCAGATCAGCTCGACATCGAGACCACCGATCGCCCGGGACGCTGGGACGTGTTCGTCGGCGTCGATGGTGCGCCGCTGCTGCGCCGCTCGCGCCTGTACTTCGCCGCGAGCACGCTCCAGTTCGACGTGGGCAATCGCTATCCGGGCGGCACGCGCACCTCGGCGCCCGCACCGCTCGCGAACATCACCGCCGCTGGTTCGGCGACCACGACCGCGACGGACGGCAGCTTCTCGTGGGCAGGGAACGCGAGCACCACCACGATTCCCGGGCTCGTCGGGCCGCAGATCGCGATCAACAACGGCGCCGGCCCGCTCGCGACAGCATCGCTGACCACACAGCCCGGGGTGCCCGTGGTGTGGAGCTCCCCCACCGACGAATTCATCGATGCGCAGCTCACCGCGTACATCAACGTGGGGAAGTCGAAGGCGCGTGCGCGCGTGCTGCTGCCTTCGCTCGCGAGCTGGCTCGATCAGCCGCTCGGCGTGTTCGTCAACGAGGGGGATACGTGCAACGCGTTCTCGACCGGCGACGACATCCACTTCTTCCAGAAGAGCGCGATGTGCGAGAACACGGGCCGTCTCGCCGACGTGGTCGATCACGAGTTCGGGCACTCGGTGCACTTCCACGCGAACACGCTCGGCAACTTCTCGTCATCGCTCGCCGAGGGCGTCGCGGACTTCTTCGCGGCGACGATCGTCGAGGACCACGGCATCGGGCGCGGCTTCGCGTTCACCGATGCCGCCGTGCGCGACATCGATCCGGCGAGCGGCGAGGCCGTGTGGCCCCGCGACAAGGTCGCCGATCCGCACATCACCGGCCTGATCATCGCGGGCGCGCTGTGGGATCTGCGCAAGGCGCTGATCGCGCAGCTCGGGCCGTCCGCCGCGACCACGGTGACCGACGCTGCGTTCGCTGGAGTGCTGCAGAACTCGCTCGATATCCTCGGCGCATACCTCGCCGCGCGCACCGCGGATGACGACGACGGCAACCTCGGCAACGGCACGCCCCACGGCTGCGCGCTCGAGGCCGCCTTCGGCCGCCACGGCCTCGCCGGACCGGGGTTCCAGAGCACCGAGGTCGGCGTGCCGATCGTGACCGGGACGGCGTTCGCGGTGCCGGTCATCGTGCCGACCGGGAACCTGTGCCCGCCGCCGCAGGTGACGAGCGTCGAGCTGAGCTGGCACGTGGGCCAGGGCGCGACGAGCACGGTGGAGTTCACCCCGAGCGGCACGAGCTGGGTCGGCTCGCTCCCCGCGCAGCCCGACAACACCCTCGTTCGCTACTCGATCACCGCGAAGCTCGACGACGGCTCCGTGGTCGCGTACCCGCAGAACCCGGCGGATCCCGAGTACACCCTGTTCGTCGGCACGCCCACCGAGATCTGGTGCGAGCGGTTCGATGCCGATCCGCACTGGACCCCTGCGGTCAACTCCGACTGGCAGTGGGGGGCACCGAAGGTCAATTCGAGCGGCGATCCGTCGACGGCGTACGCCGGCAGCGCCGTGCTCGGCACCGACGTCTCGGGCGATGGCCGCTATGCGGGCAACGCGACGAGCACGATCACCTCGCCGATGATCGCGGTTCCCGAGTTCGACCAGGTACACCTGCAGTTTCGGCGGTGGCTCACCGTCGAGGACGCGACCTCTGACAAGGCGACGATCGCGGTCAACGGCACCACGGTGTGGACCAACGCGATGTCGGCGACGGCGGGGCTCGATCACGTCGATCGCGAGTGGCGCTTCCAGGACGTGGATCTGACGAGCTACGGCGGTGGCGAGGTGGCGCTGAGCTGGTCGCTCGCGAGCGACATGAGCCGCGAGCTCGGCGGGTGGAACCTCGACGAGGTCTGCCTGGTCGGCGTGGGCCAGCATGCCGCGTGCGGCGATGGTGTGCTCGATCCCGACGAGCAGTGCGATGACGGCAACACCGCCGCCGGCGATGGCTGCTCGGCAACGTGCATGGCCGAGGACGATGGAGGCTGCTGTTCGGCGGGAACGAACCCATCCGGACCGCTGGTGCTCGGGCTGGGCGTCGTTGTCGCGTTCGCCCGGCGCCGCCGGCGGTAAGCTCGCGGCGATGACCGTCAGCTGCACCCACGCGATCCCGATCCTGCGGATGTTCGACGAGGCGATGACGAAGGAGTTCTACGTGGACTTCCTCGAGTTCGAGATCACCTTCGAGCATCGGTTCGACGACAAGGCGCCGCTGTACATGGGCGTGAAGAAGGGGACGTGCGAGCTCAACCTGTCGGGGCACTTCGGCGACGCCAATCCAGGCGCCGGCGTACGGATCCACACCGCCGGGCTCGACGAGTACGCGGCGCTCCTCCGCGCGAAGACCTACAAATACGCGCGACCGGGTGAGCCCCAGGATCAGGAGTGGGGCTGTCGCGAGCTCAAGGTCCAGGATCCCTCGGGCAACAAGCTGACGTTCTACATGGACTTACCGCGACCCGCCCCCGAAG
>JAYVLW010000304.1:0-4559 GCA_043759315.1 Myxococcales bacterium | reverse complement strand
CGAAAGGCGCTGCTTCCCGGCGCCGCGGGCCTCCGGACGATCCTCGCGAATCATCGCCTGACGCTGGCGCCGGAGAGCGGTGTCGCTGCCGGGGTAGGGCCATGCGCTCTCGAGGGCAACCCGGTGCACCTCGACATGGTCGAGGCGGTGCGATTCGCGCGTCCAACGTTCTGCGTGAACATGCTCCTCGATACGAAGCACCAGGTCGTCGGGGCCCATGCCGGCGATCCCGAGGCGTCGCACGCGGCCGCGTGTGAGGAGGCGCTGATCCGTCATCAGCTTCGCGCAACCGAGCAGTTCGACGGGGTGATCACGTCCGCGGGGGGGACGCCGTACGACTGTAATTTCGTGCAGGCCCTGAAGGCGCTCTTCGACGTTCAGGAAATCGTGCGAACGGGCGGCACCATCCTCTGCGTGGCAGAGTGCCCGCTCGGCATCGGGCCGGCTTTCCTCGATTGGGCCGCGCTGGAAGACGACTCGGAGGTCGATCGTTTGGTGCGCGAGCGCTACAACCTGGCTGGGCACAACACGATCATGTTGAGGTCTCTGCTCCGGCGGGCGACGATCGGCTTCGTCAGCCGCCTTGACCCCGACCTCGTACGTCGGCTTGGATTGCATCCCTTCGACTCATTGGACGCTGGCCTTCGCTGGCTGAGCGATCGGCTGAGCCCCGCTTCTCGGGTCGCCTGCGTCCCCTATGCGAACGTCACTCACGTGGCATATCGGCCCGAGCAGATCGCATGACAACCGCGCTCACCACGAAGAAGGTCTTTCATCGCTGCATCCGGTGCAACAAGCAGCACCCTCATGCATTCAGGCCGTTCTGCGATTGCGACGGACTGATCGACACGGAATACGACCTCACACGCGTGACTTTTCACGATCACTCCAACCCGCTCATCCGCTACTTCGATCTCCTGCCCCTCGAGGATCCCGCGAACCTTCTTCGGCTGCCGCTGACGCAGACGCCGTGCGTCCACGCCACGAAGCTGGGCAAGCTCGTCGGGATGCCACGCCTCTATCTCAAGGACGAGACCAAGAATCCCACCGCGACGACGAAGGACCGCATGGCGGCCGTCGCGCTCTCGTACCTCAAGGAGCTCGGTGTGAAGGAGTTTTGCACGTCCTCGACGGGCAACTCGTCGTCGTCGTTTGCGAACGTTGCCAAGCTCTATCCGGAGTGCCGGATCTACCTGTTCACCGCGGGAGACTTCGAGGATCGCGTGCAGCACGGGGCCGGCGGAGCCCAGGTCCTCCACTTCGTCCTTCGCGGTGCAACGTTCGTCGGCGCGTTCAACTTCGCGGGGCGCTTCGCGCTCCGAAAGAAGGCGGTGTCGGAGCGCGGCTTCTTCAACCCTGGTCGCAGGGAGGGGCTGAAGCTTGCTTATCTCGAAGCGGCCGAGCAAGTCCCGGAGACGATCGATTGGTACGTTCAGGCCGTATCGAGCGCGATGGGCGTCTACGGCGCATACAAGGGCGCGCGCGAGCTCGAGGCGATGGGCCGTGTCGACCGGCTCCCGCGCCTCCTCTGCGTGCAGCAGGAGACGTGCTCTCCGATGGCGCGTGCCTTCCTGGAGGGCTCCGAGAACATCAAGCCGGAGCACATCGTCGATCGGCCTTCCGGGATCGCGCAGGCCATTCTCCGCGGAGATCCCACGCGGTCGTATCCCTACGCCCGCGAGATCGTGGTCGACAGCAACGGCACGTTCGTCTCCGTCACGGAGAACGAGATCCGCGAAGCCCGAACCATGATCGCCGAGTACGAGGGCATCGATCCGTGCTTCTCGGCCTCCACGAGCTTCGCAGGTCTGCTCAAGCTCGTTCGCGCCGACGCATTCCCGAAGGCGGACACCGTTCTCGTCAATCTCACCGGCGGCGATCGCCCGAACATGCCACTCCCTGACGAGGCAAAGCCCTACTACCTGAAGCAGGGCCGCGTCGACTGGGAGCCAGAGTCGCCCGACGATCCGAGGTACGAGTCGGTCTGGCCGCCGGCGTCCTGAGGCCCCATGTGCGGAATCGCTGGATTCGTGTCACTCAACGATGCGCCGCTGAGCGTGTCTGCATCGGTGATCCACCGGATGACCGACATCCTCACGCATCGAGGGCCTGACGGCCAGGGCCACTACGTCGATTCTCTCGTCCAGCTGGGAGCTCGCCGGCTGAGCATCCAGGACATCCCCGCAGGCGCGCAGCCGATGAAGAACGAGGACGGAAGCGTCCAGGTCGTCTTCAACGGAGAAATATACAACTTCAAGGAGCTCCGCGAGGATCTCCTCCATGCCGGCCATCGGCTGGAGACCCATTGCGACACGGAGATCATCGCGCATCTCTACGAGGAGCACGGCCTCGACTTCGTCGCGCGGCTGAACGGTCAGTTCGCGATCGCGCTCTGGGATGCCGGGACGAAACGCCTGGTCCTGGCGCGTGACCGCGTCGGCAAGAAGCCGCTCTTCTACACGCTCGTCGGATCAACCCTCGTCTTCGGGTCGGAGATAAAATCGCTCCTCTGTCACCCCGACGTGCCACGCCGCATCGACCATCGATGCCTCGACCAGCTCTTCACCTTCTTCATGCCCGTGAACCCACGGACGATGTTCGCCGGGATCCACAACCTCCCGCCAGGTCGCATCGCGGTGGTCCACGACGGCCAGGTGAGCGTTCACAGGTACTGGGAACCGCCGGTTCCCGATCTCGCGAGCGTGCCGGAGGCGAGCGAGTCCGAATGGATCGCCCACGTTCGCGACGCACTGAAGCGGTCGGTCGCGTACCGGATGGTCGCCGATGTTCCCATCGGCGTGTTCCTGAGCGGAGGGCTCGACTCCTCGGTCATCACCGCGCTCGTTGCTTCGATGTCGCCGCGTCCCGTTCGCACCTACTCGATTTGCCACAAGGACGCGTACTACGACGAGGGCCCGTTCTCCGACATGGTGGCGAAGCGGCTCGGCACGGACCACCATCGCCTGTTCATCGAGCCCCGAGACATCGCTGCCGCCCTCCCGTTGACGGTCTGGCGCGTCGAGGCGCCGACGTGCAAGACGTCGAACGCGGCGTACATCCAGCTCTATAAGTTGGCGAGCGAATCCTCCAAGGTCATCCTGACCGGCGAGGGAGCAGACGAGGCGCTTGGAGGCTATCCAAACGTGCGGATGATGAAGGTGCTGGAGTTTTGCCGTCGCCATCCGGGCCTCCCTGCCGCCCGAAAGCTCATGGAGCGCCTCCTGCCCGCGGGCTCTTCGTTGCGAGTGATGTACTACGAGCCCAAGGAGCTCACACCGGACGACAACGCGCAAGTCATGGCACGGTTCGGCTGCATTCCGGCCGATCTCCAGCGCTTCCGGAGCCTGTCCGCGATGAAGAGCCGCCTCTTCTCGGCGGAGTGTCGTGAGGCCATCGGCGACTACTCTGCAGAGGCAGACTTCGCGGAGAGCCTCGTCAACCCGGCGCTCGTCCGCGGGCGCGATCCGATCCAGCAGGCCCAGTACTTCGAGTACCTGCTGAAGCTCCCGAACTATCTCCTCGTCAACCCGGGAGACAGGGCCGCCATGACCCATTCCGTGGAGAACCGTTGCCCTTTCCTCGATCATCACTTCGTCGAGACGTGCATGAAGCTGCCGCTCACGATGCGCGTGCGCGCCCTCAACGAGAAGTACGTGCTCAAGAAGGCGTTCGAGGACGCACTACCGGCGGCGATCACCAAGCGGAGCAAGCGCCCCTTCACGACGTTCTACGTCTCTTCGCTCTTCCGGAAGGATCGTCCGGACTACTTCGACGAGGTCCTGTCCGAGTCCGCAGTCCGCAGTGCCGGTCTCTTCGATCATGCCGAGGTCGAGCGGATGAAACGGTTGCTGGAGGACCCGGCGCTGAGCGTGGAAGAGCAGGTGAAGCTGGAGATCCCTTTCTCGCTGGTGGTCACCGCTCAGCTCTGGCACCACCAGTTCATCACCCACTTCGACCCGCGCGGTCCATCCGTCTCATGATCCACGAGCTGCGCCTCTACACACTCGCCCCGGGAAAGGTCGGAGAGTATCTGGCGCTTCAACGACAGCTGGCCCGACCGATCCGCGGCGATCGCTTCGGACGTCTCATCGAGTACTGGACCGCCGCGTCGGGTGAGCCACACCGCGTGGTCCATATCTGGGAATATCGGACCTTCGAAGAGCGCCTTCGGCTGCGCACCGAGATGGCGGCCGATCCTCGGTGGAAGAATGACTATTCTCCCTTGAGTCATCCGCTCATCGTACGTCAGGAGAACATGCTCCTCTTGCCGGCGGACCTGCCCGAGAGAGCCGGCCAGAACGGAGACGCAGGCGTCGAGAGCGAGCTCTGCTTCATGCGCCTCCGTCCGGGCGGCGCTCCGCGCTACCTCGCGGCGCTCCGCGAGCTGCCGCCCTCGTCACCGCAGCGCCCTTCCCGAGCATGGACGGTGGAGGTCGGTGAGCTCAATACGGTCGTCGGCCTTTTTCACGTCAAGAACGACGCCACGATCTTCGCCGAAGGCACGCTATCCACGTTCGTGCTCAGACTGCACGCCACGGAGTTGTCTCCGAGCGAGGGTG
>JAYVLW010000303.1:0-5277 GCA_043759315.1 Myxococcales bacterium | reverse complement strand
GTACTCGAAGAGCACGATCCAGAAGGCGAAGGCCGAGGGCAAGAAGACCAGCTACATCGAGCCCGAGAGCGTCATCAAGAAGTACGGCGCCGAGATGTTTCGCCTGTGGGTCGCCTCGATCGAGTTCCGGTCCGACATGCCGTACTCCCAGGCGATCCTCGACACGCTCGCCGAGTGGTACCGCAAGCTCCGCAACACGGCGCGGTTCCTGCTCGGCAACCTCAAGGGGTTCGATCCCGACGCCAACGATCGCTCGATCGTCACGCTCGGTGTCGACCGCTACATGCTCGCGAAGCTCGATACGTTCGTCGCGCGCGTGCGCAAGGCCTACGAGGACTACGACCTCCACGTGGTGCACCGCCTGCTCGTCGACTTCGTCACCGTCGACGTCTCGGCGGTGTACAGCGACGTCACGAAGGACCGGCTGTACTCGGACGGCCTGGACTCTCCGCCGCGCCGCGCCGCGCAGGTCGTGCTCTACGAGTGCCTGCGCGCGATCGCGACACTGTCCGCGCCGATCCTCGCGTTCACGGCGGAGGACATCTGGACGCACATGCCGCGTCGCACGGGCGATCCGGACAGCGTGCACATGGCACTGTTCCCCGCCGCCGTGGATACCGCGAGCTCCGCCGAGCTCGTGATCGAGTTCGGCAAGCTGCTGGCGTGGCGCGAGAAGGTCACGAAGGCGCTCGAGCCGTTCCGGGCCGAGAAGCGGAAGTCGGTCGATGCGCGCGTGACGCTGGTCAGCGATGACCTCGTGCTCCGGACGTACGCCGACGAGCTCGCGGATCTGTTCATCGTGTCGGAGGTGCGGGTCACGGCCGGGACGGGAGGCGAGGTCGCCGTCGAGGTCCATGACGGGCCGAAGTGCGAGCGCTGCTGGAAGCACTTCGCGAAGCTCGCCGCGGATCCCGCCGACGTCTGCGAACGTTGCGCCACCGCCCTGGTCGGGTTAAAGGCGTGACCGTGGCCGACGAGACCGAGACCAAGACCGATGATGTCGCGGCGGCTGCGCCGGTTGCGACGGGGAGCCAGCGCGCGAAGTGGACGATCTTCGCGATCGTCGGGCTGCTGTCGCTTGTCGCCGACCAGGCGACGAAGATCTGGGCGCGCGCATCGCTGCCGGTCGCGGGCCACGGTAGCGGACCGGGTGGCGTGTGCCTCGTCCCCGAGGACATCGTGTCGCGGCACTGCGGCGGGGTGAAGGTGTCGGTGATCGACGGGTTCTGGGACCACGTGCTCTCGATGAACCCCGGCTCGGCGTTCGGGCTGTTCGGCGGCCACAGCTTCGCCCGCGTCATGCTGTCGGTGATCGGCATCGCCGCGGTCGGCGGCATGATCTGGATGCTCCACAAGGCGCGCCCCGATCAGAAGGTGCTGCACTGGGCGCTCGCGTTCGTCGCCGGCGGCGCGGTCGGCAACCTGATCGATCGCATCTACTACGGCGTGGTCACCGACTTCATGTCGTGGGACCTCAAGGTCATGACGTGGCCGACCTTCAACGTGGCGGATATCGTGCTCGTGGTCGGCGTCGGGCTGATGTTCATCGACATCCAGAAGGAGGGGAAGCGCGAGAAGGCGCTCAAGAAGGCGACCAAGGAGGCTGCCAAGGCGAAGGCCAAGGCGGCAGGGCTCGTCAAAGACCTGTAGCGGCCTGTAGCGGGGAATACGCGCGGTGTTCGCGCCGGTCCTTGGCGCATGCGCCTCGGTCGTCGTGCGTGGATCGTGTTCGGACTGGTGCTCGCGATCACGTGCGCGTTCGACCAGAGCAGCAAGGCCTGGGCGCGGACGCTGCCGGTGCATCCCGCGAGCTGCGCGATTCCGGGTGACCTGATCGCCCACACGTGCGGCGGCGTGCCGCAGACGGTGATCCCGGGCTACTGGGACTGGGAGCTCGCGATGAACCCGGGCGCGGCGTTCAGCTCGTTCATCGGCGGCGCTGGACTGCAGCTGCTCCTCGCGCTCATCGCCACGGTCGCGCTGGTCGGCATCGGCGTGATGGCGTCGCGCACCCGGCCGGAGCAGCGCTTGAAGCGGTTCGGGTTCGCGATGATCGCGGGCGGTGCGCTCGGCAACCTGATCGATCGGATCCGCGATGGCGCCGTGACGGACTTCATTCGCTGGCACTGGCACGAGCATCGCTGGCCGATCTTCAACGTGGCCGATGCGGCGCTGCTGGTCGGCGTGGTCCTGCTGCTCGTGGAGAGTGCGCTCGATCACCAGCGCGAGCGTCGACTGCGCCTCGCCACATGACGGATGTTCGCCGTGCCACAGCGCGCGGGGTATGGTGCAGCCATGAGGATCGCCGCCGTCCTGATCGCGCTCGTTGGCTGCCACCCGAGCGGCGATGATTATCATGTCATCACCGGCGGTGATGACCATCCCATCAACCCGATGGCCGATGGCCGACCGGCCGATGGCGTTGTCGGCGACGGCTCGATGCTCACTGGCCGTGTCTGCGTGATCTCCGATCTGCGCCGGCCGACCGAGCCGGCGTCGTGCGCGCCGAGCGGTGTCGCGAACATCACGGTGCAGCTCGGAACCGAGACGGCGATGACGGCCGATGACGGCTCGTTCATGCTGCTGCCCCCGAGTGGCACGGGCCTCGTGTGGAAGACGAGCGGCGCGGACCTCGTGAGCTCGGTCACCCCGTTGTCGACCGTGCACGTCCTTCCGATGGTGCGCGTCCAGACTTATCTCGATCTCCAGAACGGCAACTCCGTGATCGTCAACAGCGGCGAAGGCTCCGTGTTCCTCTACGTCCGCCAGGCCGGGCTGCCGCTGGCCGACGCAACCACCGACGTGAGTCCGGTCGCATCGTACCCGTCCCTCGGCGACCGGACGAACGCGACGAACTGGGTCCAGGGAGCGACGGGCGCTCTGGGCGTCAGCTGGACGCCGGGAATCATCGCCGGGACGGCGACGCTCACGGTCACGCCCCCGGTGGGACCCGATGCCGTGCTCGCCGTTCCCATCGAGGACGGCGCGATCACGTTCGCGACGCTGGCGATTCCTTGACGCTCCCCGCGACGCTACCGGTGACTGGCACGCCGTAGCTCGTCGATCGCGGCGGTCCACCCCATGGCCTTGGTCTCGGTCTCGGCGAGCTCCGCGGCTGGATCGGAATCCGCGACGATGCCGCCGCCGACGTGCACGCGCAGCTCGTGGTTCGCGATCACGCCGATCCTGATCGCGATCGCGAGATCGAAGCCGCCATCGCTGCCGAAGTAGCCGAGGGCGCCGCAGTACGGGCCGCGCCGCGCGGGCTCGAGCTCGTCGATGATCTGCATCGCCCGGACCTTCGGGGCGCCGGTGATCGAGCCGCCGGGGAACGTGGCGCGCAGGAGCTCCGCGTAGCCCACGCCGGGGCGAGGTCGCGCGCTGACGCGGGAGACCTTGTGATAGAGCGCGGGCAGCTCGAGGACATAGCCGAGCTCGTCGACCACGACCGAGCCGGTCACCGCGACGCGGCCGAGGTCGTTGCGCTCGAGATCCACGATCATCAGGTGCTCGGCCGCGTCCTTCGCGCTCGCCGCGAGCTCGTCGGCTCCGCCCGGCGTGCGCGGTGCGGTTCCCTTGATCGGGCGGGTCTCGATGCGGTCACCGATGCGCGCCAGAAACCGCTCGGGCGATCCGGAGATCACCGTGACGCCATCGCACTCGAGCAGCGCACCGTAAGGTGCGGGAGCCACGCGCTCGAGGGCCGCATAAATGGCGAGCGCATCGCCGGGCGCGCTGATCCGCGAGACGAGGCGTCGCGCGAGGTTGACCTGATAGACGTCGCCGGAGACGAGGTAGTCGCGGATCTTCTCGACCCGCGCGATGAAACTCCGGACCGTCATCGGCGATGAGCGGGCCGAGGCTCGGAGGGAGGGTGGGGCGGGCCGTGCCGGCGAGCGCGGCGGCGAGGCGGGCGATCGCCGCGTCGTCGTCGCCGATCACCTCGGGCTCGCTCGCTCCGCGCCAGCGCGCGACCGCACCATACGCGCCGAGCCACAGATCGGGCGTGTCCTGCCCGAGCGTGGGGCCCCCGGGCAGCTGTTCGACGACGCGCGCGAGGTCGTAGCCGAAGTAGCCGATCACGCGCGGGCTCGGCGGACCCTCCGCGCGCGCCGTGAACGCGCAGCCGTGCTCGGCGAGGAACGCCTCGGCGGCGACGAACGGATCCTCGGTGAACCGCCGCAGCGCTCGACCATCGGGACCGAGCTCGACGAGCGAGTGGCCGCGTGCGATCAGTGTGGCGCGGGGCTCGGCCGCGGCGAACGACCACCGCCCGAGGCCATCGTCGTCGCGGCCTGCGTGCAGTAGCACCCGACCACGCCGACCACCGAGACGAGCCGCACCGCCCTGCGCGGACACCGGCACCGCGCTAGATCTCGTCGAGGCGGTCGAGCCCGTCGATCGCGTCCTCGGTGGACTCGCCGGGCGGTTCGGACTTCGTCTCGCCCATGCTCTCGGCATCGAGCTCCTCTTCGGGCTCGGGTGCGGGCGTCGCCTTCTCGGGTGGCGGCGGGGGCTTGGTCGGCGTGCGCGCCACCAAGGGCAGCGGTTGCGTCGGTGTCTTGGGCATCGCATCGGCCACGACGCCGGCGTTGGAGGCGATCGCGTCGTCGCCCTTGGGCTCGATCATCACGATGCCCTCGCCGGTGCACTCGACGCACATCGTCCCCATCGGGCCACCCACTGGCGGCACCACCGCGCGCGGAATGACGCGTCCGATCCAGCCGGCGAGCCGATCCGCATCGACGAACACCACGCCGGAGGGTGGCAGCTTGATCCGAACCAGCGGTCGCATCAACCTCACGGCGACTGCACCGTCCCCACGGAACTGCACCACCGGCAGCTTGCCGCGCATCCCCGGCACGTTGCCGCTCTCCCAGCGCAGCGTGGTCTCGAACGCGAACACGAGGTCCTCGCGGAGATACAAGATGTCGTCATCGAGCTTGACCGCGCTGAACACGCGCTTGCCTGGAACGGCGACGAGGTAGCCGTGCCCACTCACCGTGTGCAGCGGCGTGCCACCGAAGTCGAAGCGCTCCTCGGTCTGATGACCGCGCGACCGACGCATCGCGACGTCGTACATCAGATCTCCGCCCGTGATGTGCACGCCGTCGAGGCGGGTCAACACCTTGTCGGTGACGCGGATGATCAGCGCGCCGCTCGCGCTGATCTCGAACGGATCGCTGCCGTCGTCGGGGCGCAGCAGCTCGTCGGTGGCGAGCTCGGTGAGCGGGCGGGGCGGGGTGCCTCCCGAGGCAGTCCGCGGCGCGTTCGTGC
>JAYVLW010000302.1:0-3114 GCA_043759315.1 Myxococcales bacterium | reverse complement strand
GCCAAGTGGTAAGGCAATGGTCTGCAAAACCATCATTCCCCGGTTCAAATCCGGGTGGCTCCTCGAACTAGCCCGGCAGAAATGCCGGGCTTTTTCTTTCTCCCGTGTGAGTCGTGTCCATCGCTGACGCGTCCGGCACCCCACCATTCACCCCTTTGCCACCCGTCACGACTGCGAACGCCCGCGTTGCCGCGGTGCGCTTCTCAGCCTCGTCAACTGGGCTGTAGTGATGGGTCATCTGCGGCGTGCTGTGCCCGATGATTGCGCGCACGACCTCGCCATCGGCAACGCGCCGCAGGAGATCGTTCGCAGTGTGCCGCAAGCCGTGCGTCGTGATCCGGCGCTTGGTCTTGCACTCTGCGCACGCGGCATCGAGAACGTCATGCAAGGGCGAGCCCTTGTGCAGCGTTCCCTTCTCGGTTGGGAAGATCCAGCCCTCGGCGAGTCCGGGGTGTTGGTCCGCGACCATCTGCCTGCGCCGCGCGCTCAGCACGTCGGCGACTTGCGGCAGCAACGGAACGATCTTGGGTTCGTCTTCGTTGTCGCCGGTCTTCGTCGAGCTGACCACGCGCCCCTTGTCGTTGCCGCGACGCACGCGAATCACGCCCTCGGTCTCGTCGATGTCACCCCAGCGGAGCGCCGAGAGCTCGCCCCACCGCAGGCCGCTCACCACGTCGAGCAGCACCGCCGGGTACCACAGCGGAGAGTGCTTCTCGACGTGCGCGAGGATGTTGCCAACCTCGTCGAGCGCCAGAAAGTACTTCCGCCGCTTCCCCGCCGCCAACGGCTCGATGCCATCGCACGGGTTGGCGACGCGCGCGCGTGCACACGCCGCCTTGAGGATCTGCGCGAGCACCCGGTAGTAGCCCTTGATCGTTCCGGCCGTGTACGGGCGAGGCTTCGACTTGTCGGAGCGAGTCGCGCGCTTGGACGCCTTCCCCTTGCCGGGGATGTACATCTTCGCACGCAGTGACTCGATCCACGCCTCGACATCCTCGATCGTGATCTCGTCGATGTAGAGGTCGGCGATCACCGCGGTCGCGATGTGTCCGTCCCAGACATCGGCGATCTTGAGCGCCGTCGTCCGTTTGATCTTGTCCTTACGACCATCCAGCCACGCGGTCACGAAGTCCCGCAGGCGGACGCGCTGAGCCTTGTCGCTTCGCATCGACTCGATCAGTTCGTCGCGCCACTCGTGCTGGAATGCGCGCGCTTCGGTCAGCGTGCAGTCCCGCACGCTTCGAACCTCCTTGCGACGACCCGTACGCGGGCATGTTGCCCGCACCCGGATCTCGTACCTGTTCGTTCCCAGCCTCACGATTCCCTTTGCTGATGCCATGTCCAACTCCTTCGAGCACCGGACGCGACACCAACCGACCCAGCGACTGTGCGCGAACCCGGACGAACGAATCAAGCGTTTCCCTCATGAACAGATGAACGCCACGCGGCCCCGCACCGTCGGGAACAAGTTCGCGTCGGCGTACCGCCGCACGAATGCCGCTCGCGTTGCGATAGCGAAGGTACGAGGCCGCCTCGCCACTGGTGAGGTACGGGACCGGCCCGACGTTGTCGTTCGACGCCTCCATCCGCTACCACACCAGGAACAGCGCGAGGATCGCCGCGGTGGTCAGCCATGGTGCAGCGCGGGTCGCGAGTCCCACGGCGCGGATGGTGTTGAGAACGACGTTGGTGACCTTGGAAACGATGGCTTCGAACACGGTGCTCCTGCTGGTAGTGGCCGACGAGACCGGGCGTGCGACCACCGACGCGAACAACTGCGCGAGATCGGGCCGCACACTTGTTACCGGCGGCGAGAACCGGTTCCCCGACGTTTCCCGTTCATTTTCTCGGCCCGGTTCTTTCGATCGGTCGCGGCCCATACTTGGTAATGGCGACCAGAAGCCCGGTTCTCACGTTCACCGTTCATTTTCTCGGCGCGATTCTTTCAGCGCTCTCACTGCCGAGCGCCGCGTGACGCGTGCCGACACGCTGTCGGCGCGCTGCCACCCGCCCTGTCAGACCCTGTTGCGATCCTGGCCATCCCCGTGTTGCGGGATTTGGCCTCTGATTTTCTCCCCATCAGGATCGAGGACTTGCACCGATGCCCCCCCCTGTCTACCGGCGACGAACCGCGGCACCTTGCCCTGGTCGCACCAACTGAAACTGCGCCGTTGCGGCTTACCCGCGCGCAGGTCGCGAGCCGACTGGGTGTCAGCATCTCCACGGTTCGGCGATACGAGGGCGTGCGACTGCACCCGGAGGTCGATGCCTCCGACGTGCGCTGGTTCCAGGCGAACGAAGTCGCGGCGCTTGCACCGAGTCTCGCCAACGAGCCGGGCGTGCGGAACGGTAACCGCGCCCCCGCCGCTCCAAAGGCGGAGGCACGCTCGCCCGGGGAACTGGCCGCGCTCGTTTTCGAGCGCCTGGAGCAGCGCCAATCCCTGGCGGAGATCGTGATCGGACGCGTATCGAGCCCGACGCTGTCCGCGCACTGTTCGACGCGTGGTGCCTCGGCCTCACGGAAGCCCAGCTGTTCACGGCGCGCGAACCTCACGTGCCGCGGGACTCCGACGTTCCACGTATGAACGCGAGCACGTTAGCCGAACGCCTCGCCGCGCTGCCCGCTGGACGACCGACACGCATCAGTGTGGCGCGCTCGCGCGGTTCGTTCCTCTCGAACGACGTCCTCTTCGCGCACGTCGCGGAGCTGGGTGGATTTCAAGTCTCAGGGCCGTGTGGCATCGACGAGATCACGCGTCGCTATGGGTGCGGCGACTATCGCGTGACGGCGTACGGGTTCGACCCGCCCGGGGTGCGCTGGGAGCTCCTCGTCGAATCCCTGAACGTAGCGCCACTGCGGAGCCCGTAAGGAGTCTTGATCGGCGCGATCAGGCGTCGGAGCCGACGTAGATCGCACCGCGATCTACCGGCGGCGCCGCGGCGGACCAGCCCATCACGCGGATCAGCGTGCGCGCGAGCTCGCGGATGTGCTTCCACTCGGCGCGGTCCAGCGCGTCGGTCTGCCACAGCTCGAGGTGAGCCGGGCCGCTCATCTCGTCGAAGGCGTCGCAGAGCGCCCGTACGGCCTCGCGCTGCGGTGCCCGCAGCAGGTCG
>JAYVLW010000301.1:0-2871 GCA_043759315.1 Myxococcales bacterium | reverse complement strand
ACGACTACAATCCCCTCGGCTCGAGCGCGCTACCCCCGGCGTGTTCGGTCGTGTACGACGCGCGGGGCAAGGACGTCGTGTACGAAGTGACGCTCTCGCCAGGCGATCGGCTACGTGTGCGTGCCGAGCTGGCCGACGGGAAGCAGGCAGGGATCTACCTGCTCGATACATGCCCCGGCGGGAGCTGGCCGGATTTCGACCTCACCGGCGCATGTGGCTCCAACGAGTACGCGGTCGGGTTCTGCGGAGCGCTCGGTTGCGACGCGGCGGCGCTCGACGTGCGTTACCCCACGACGATCTCCGGGCAGCCGACCGCGCCGGCGAAGTTCTGGCTCGTGATCGATCAAGTTGCCGGTGATACGTCGAGTGGCTTCATCGTGGACTGGCGGCAGGCCCCGTAGCCGCGCACTCGTCGGGCTCGCGCGGAGCCGGCAGCGGGAACCGGGCTCTCGCGCGGTACGCGTCGACGTGACGGCGGAAGTAGGTCCACGAGGTCTCGTTGGGCGCGTGCACACGACATCGCGGCGCGTCGGCGTATAGCGGGAGGCGCGTCGAGATCTCGTCGCGCAGGAGGGGTGGGAGCTCGTCCAGGCCGGCCAGCTTTCGGCCCCGCGCGCTGTAGACGAGATATCCGGCACGGTCTTTCATCGCCATCCACGGCAACCACGGCCCGGTGCGATGCCAGGTGAATGACAAGCTGGCCACGGTAGCGGCGCGCGGATCTCCGAGCTCTCGAGCCGGCGTCCAGAAGGTGAACATCTCCATTGCCTGGTAGCTCGGCTCGGGACTGAACGGCCGCGTCTCGGCGTCGGCGGCGAGCGGGTTGGGATAGAACACCGGAACATCGAACGAGACGGTGGCCACGCCATCGGCGATCGTCATCGGTGCCGGTCCGAGGAGTGGGTTCTGGACCAACCTGTTCGCGACATGGACGACGGGCACGCTGGTCTCGGGCTCCCACGGGTTGGTCCACTGGTCCAGACGCTCACCCGTGCGCGGGTCGAGGTAGAACAGCAGCTCGCGCGACGTGAGCGTGAACCCCTCGGCGCCGCGGACACAGCGCGCGATGTTCATGCCGACCAGCCCGAAGAGTCGGCGTGGCCGCTCGCCCGGGATGACCGCATGGACATCGCCGGTCCACGTCGTCACCACCTGGCGACCATCGAGTGCGCATCGCAAGCGAACGAGCTCGTCGGTGGTGGCGACGCGGCCAAGCGCCGTGGTCGTCGGTCCCGTTGCGGATGGTGCGCAGGACGCGAGTGCCAGAGCCGCGAACGCCGGCAGGCGGATTTCCACGGCGCGAGCTTCTCACACCTTCAGATCTGGTCGCCCCGTCTTCCCGCGAGGAGGGCGTTCACCGATGCTAGCTCGGTGCCACCGCGAACAACGCGCCCGAGCTCGAGCCAGCTACGATTGCACGAGGGTCTCGAGGAGGCGGTGGTCCTGGCGTTGTTCGATCTCACGAACCACGTCCAGCGTCGCGGTGAACGTCTGGCGGCGGTCGCCGGCCTGACCACACAACAGTGGTTGGTGCTCCTTCAGATCGCGGGTGATCCGAACTTCCCGGTGAGCGCTCGCCATGCCGACGACCGCGTGCTCGCGTCTGATATCGCGCGGGTACGCGGCGTATCTCGCGCGACGATCAGCGCCGTCATCTCCGCCCTCGAGACACGCGGTCTGATCCACGAAGAGCCGGATCCGGCGGATCGACGCCGGCGCTATCTCACGATCACGCGTCAGGGCGTGGCAGCGATCAAGGCCGTGGAACCTTCGCGTCGCGTCGCGAACCAGCGGTTGCTCGTCGGCCTCGATCGCGCAGAGCGAAAGCGTCTGCTCGACTACCTCGGCCGCTGCCTTGCCGTGCTGTGGGCGCTGGTCGAGGACGAACACGTGACGGCGGCCCGCAAACGGCGCGCCAGGCCTTAGCCGCGTTCGCGGCCCTCAACCCGATGGAATCGACGGGAGGGACACCACGAAGGTCGATCCACGGCCGAGCTCGCTCGTGACCGAGATGGTGCCGCCGAGCTCGCCGAGCAGCCGGCGCACCAGCGAGAGCCCGAGGCCGACACCACCGTAGTCGCGCGACGACGAGCCGTCGACCTGGTGAAACTCGTCGAACACGCGCTCGAGGTCTGCGGGGGCGATGCCGATGCCCGTGTCCTCCACGGCGATCTCGATCCCGTCTCCGTCCATGGCGCTGCGGGCGCGCACGATGATCGATCCCGGATCCGGCGTGAACTTGACCGCGTTCGAGAGCAGATTGAGGACGACCTGGTTGAGCTTCGCGCGGTCCGTGATGGTCGCCGGCAGCGGCATCAGATCGAGCTCGATCCGCAGCTGCTTGCCGGCGAGGATCCACTGCGCGTTGGCCACCGCGGTGGCGAGCAGCTCGCCGAGATCCACGCTCGCGAGGCTCACGCTGCGGTTGCCGGCATCGAGACGCGCGAGCTGGAGCAGGTCATCGATCAGCGACAGAAGCTGGCGGGCGCTCGTCTTGACCTCCGCCATCGCCACGCGCTGCTTCTCCGTGGGTTCGCCGTAGATGCCCTTCGCCACGAGATCGCTCAGGCCGAGGATGCCCTGGAGCGGCGTGCGCAGCTCGTGCGTGATGTTCGCCATGAACTGCGCCTTCTGCTTGCCCGCGTCGACGAGCTGGTGCGTGCGGGACTCGAGGCGCTGCTCGTTCGCGCGCAGCTTGCGCAGGATCCCGGCGGTATAGAACGTCGGCGCGCCGATCACGAAGGCGACGAAGCTGAACGAGAGCGCCAGGTAGCTGCTGTCGCGTCCACCCCACTCCGCGGGCGTCGGGAACCGGGGCAGGATGCCTCCGGCGGCCAGCAGGCCCATCGCCACGAACAGCAGCAAGCAGAA